>NZ_SZPP01000077.1:0-11245 GCF_030263775.1 Candidatus Jettenia sp. AMX1 | reverse complement strand
TATTTAATATCACAAAAGGTTATTGCCTGTTCAAGGCTTTTTAACCTCCTTGGAAGGACGCTGCTTTTTCATATTACCATTGCGAGGGTAGTGTCCGAAATAATCCCTTGAAGAGTTCAGAAAAGATTGCTTCGGAAAAGACCCTCGCAATGACAGACCGGGGAATCGTTCTTCTGTTGATGATATGTTTGGTTTCATCATTTGGATACTAAGGACTAAAGGGACAACCCGAACCTTTACCAAACTTAAAAATTTTTTCTTCTCCCTTCGTAAACCTTTTTTCCATTCCTGAAGACATTTGAAATTCTATATCTCCTTTCTGCTTTTCAGAAAGAAGCAACCACTCTTTTTCAGGAAGAATCGCAGAGAACCTTTGTATATCCTCTGCTCCATGAATAAAAAGGATGGTAGCCAGAACTCCCGCTTCTTCTGCCGTGCCAGCCATAGCCGTAACGGCCAAATTCCCATTCTTAACCGGTTTTCCTGTCTTTGGATTAATAAAGTGCAGAGAAAATCTATCCTGCACCGTGGTATACCTTGGATAATCAGCGACGAATGCAACGCCCCGATCAACCAACTGCAAAGAACCTATCACGGAGTTTTCTTTTACCGGATGAAGAATTCCTACTTTCCACGAATTTTTCTCAGAAGGCGGTTCTATCATGCGGGTAATACTTCCGTAGTTTATACAAACCTTGCTTACCCCTGATTCCTTGAAAAGCTCTAAGGCCCTGTCTACTGCATATCCTCTGATAACAGGTCCCAGGTCTATCTTTGTCTGCTTATGAGTAAAAGAAATTAACTTGTCATTGTCATCTATCTCGATATTTTTATAAGAAACTGCCTGAAGAAGTGATAGAAGCTTATCTTCCCTTACCTCTTTCAAGGTGCCCTTGTAAATTCCCCAACGCTCTAGTAACGGAGATACCGTTATATCAAAGGCGCCTTCAGTAAGCTGGGCGTATTCATAACAGCGTTTAATGACTCCCAAAACCTCTTTATCACAGGAAAAAGTGTTTTTCCGGCCTTCTTATTTAACGCCTTCAGTTCCCTCTTAAAGAGCCTCTCAATACGCTCTATTTCCTGGAAGGCTTTATGCGCCAGAGAAAAAAATTGTTTTTCACTCTCCACCTCAGCGGCTACTACTGCTTTTACGCCCTCAATAATTTTTGCTGTAGTAAACATCTGTTTGTAAGACCCTTGCATGGTTAAAAACCTCCTGCGGCTGACCTCATGCCCACGGGTCTCCCGATAGATCATTACCGCCACATCAAGGATCTTCCCCTGTGTATCTGTGCTGAGAATCCAGGTGATGGGATGAAAACAACCCATCTCTTCTGTAATTATGGCATAACGATCTATCACATTCCCTTTTTTACCGAAATAGACCTGAAAGGCTGTTTCCAGATCTCGTCTCTTCAATAATCCCTGTATGTACTCTCTTCCTTTTGGAGTAAGAACAAGAAATTCGGATTCTATAGAATCGCAACCAGCAAAAACCTTAGCTAAGGCTTCTTCTTCCTCCATGAATACTTGAAATTGATAATTTTCCGGCGGTTCCTCCTCTTCAAGCAGGGATTGCCCTACAGACAGGTTTAAAGGAAATGCAAAAGTAATGAGTAAAAGAATGAAAAAGAAGAACTTTTTTACAACCATAATTCTTGAGACTCCTTCTATTGATACGACTTTTATTTTTCCATGGATTTTGCCAACGCTTCTTTTACCTGCTTTTCTATCCATATCGTTATATTCTCATGAGGCAGCAAGGTTTTACCATTGAAGATATAGGTAAGCCCTTTTAGTGCTTCAACAATCTCATTTTCTACACCGCCGGAGGAAAGTAAGTGCGGGATGATAATAACCCTTCCATCCTCCCTACTTGCTTTTACCATTGTTCTCAGCTTATAAATTGCCTTGTCTTTAATCTCTTTCGGGGCATCGCTTCTCCATGTAGCAACCTCAACTTCCTTAAATCCTCCTCTTTCACGGACATACCCGGCGAGTTTTTGCATATCATCCAGCCAAAGCTTATTCTCGCTTTCATCATTAGGCCCATGTCCAACCAGGATAACGGTTTCTTTCACCGGATTCTTACTTAACTCACGAGATCTTTCCAAAAGGATCTCTGCCACAAAAGGACTATCATTAAGAGCTTCTGTCATAGAAAACCTTAGCTTACTCTCTAAACGGGGTAAGGATTTAACGTCTGTAGTGTTGGGTAATTCTTTTTGCAGACCGAGGATGTAGCGGGAATTACCTATAATTGGACTGTGAGAAGAGATGAACAGTGGAACTACTATTACCCTGGAAATACCCTTTTCTTCTAATTTGCGAACCGCTTCCTTTATAGTCTCCGGATCAGCCATACCAAAGGCCACTTCTAACGGATACGTATCTTTGAGTGGCTTGACGGCTTCTAAAACAGAGGCATTCCACGATGGGATTTCTTCCGGGGGCTGTTCTCCATGAACGTGACCCGCTCCTTGCTCTCCATGCCCATGATGCGCCCCGTGCGCAAGAACCAGCACCCCGATGGTTTTTGGCTGTACCACTGCTGATAGTGCTTTTTCTTCTGTACAGGAGACTTGATCAGAACTTTGCGCATTATGTAATCCCTTTTTTCCCTCCTGACCCAAGATTGAGGGAACGTGTAAAAGACCTATAACGAGCAACATGAGAGATAGAATGTTCCAAAAAGTAAATCTTTCCATTCCTTATTCCTCCTTGTCAAAAATCTTTTAAGAGGAGAGACTATCCCACGGGTCATTGCGAGGGTCTTGTCCGAAGCAATCCTTTGCATGCTTCAGAAGGGATTGCTTCGGACAAGACCCTCGCAATGACATTTTAGGGAATCCATAACGTTCCCTATACCAGCATACAACCAAAGACTCAACTTGCACCATATTTTGTTCGGTTTCATCTCCTGGATGCTATAAATACACCTAATTCCTGGATAACATGCCGTGTTCCGTGATACACACGGCATGTTATGGTTTTTTTGACAACTCCACAATTACTGAGAAACTTTGTTTCGGGAGACTATACAAGTAAGAGCCTATCCGAAAACCTCTTGTGAAGTATATTCTTTCTGTAGCTGATAGGGGTTTTCGGACAGGCTCCAGATACTCTTTGATTTGTAAGAATGCAGCTTTTATACCAAAGAACCTTTGTCTCTTACTGCTTCAATACATTCTTCGGACAGAACGGGTATGTGCCTTGTTTGTGCTTCCTTTATTATTTGGTTGAGAGATAACGAGTAAGGGGCATCTTTTCCCAATATCACCAAGTCTACAAACGGCACAAAGGCAATTGTTGCCACATCTAAATCTCCACTATTTTTTGCAGAGTAGAAATGGATAGTCGTTATCCCAGAATTCTCAAGTTTTTGTACCATACCGATGAGTCTCTCAAGACTGCTGATTATCATTGCTGACATAATTTACCTCTTTTCATCCTGTTCTTTTTATCATGTATCAAGTATATTTATAGGGTCTCAGTGTACGAGCAGATACAATAACTGTTGCGGCGTTATGGGCAAGAGCTGAAAAGATAGGGCTTATCATTCCTCCTATGCCAAGTCCTATCAGGGCCGTATTGATTCCTATAATATATCGAAAATTCCTTTGAATACGGGACATGGCATCCTGAGCGATCTTCCTTGCCTCGATAATTCCATCAAGCCCCCTCTCCAGGAGCAAGATATCGCATGTCGCCTTTGCAATATCTGCACCATGCTTCATAGATATACCAACATCTGCAAGGGAAATAGCGGGGGAGTCATTGATGCCGTCTCCAACCATTGCAACTACGTAACCTTTACTTTTCAGGTCTCTCACTACTGTTGTCTTTCCTTCAGGAAGAACTTGTGCATAGTATTCATCTATTCCAAGTTTTTCTGCCACATTCCGTGCGGCAGCCTCATGGTCACCGGTAAGCATAATGATCCGTTCTATCCCCAAATCCTTAAGCATATTGAGAAACATGTGCGAATCTGCTCGTATACGGTCTTCAATAACTATGATACCTGCAAGCTCATTTTCCATAGCTACATAAAGCAATGAATATCCCTTATCCACAAAATTTTTTATTACGCGTTCTTCACATTCCACATGAATCCTGTTGTCTTCGTGTATAAAATGTTTGCTTCCCACCAGTATCCTTCTCCCTTTAATCTTCGATGCAATACCATGAGCAAGGATATACTCCACTTCCGCATGTTTCTCCTCATGAACAATGCCTTCTTCCTCTGCCTTTTTAACTACAGCAGTAGCTACCGGATGAGGAAAATGTTCTTCCACGCATGCTACATTTTTTAACAGATATTCCCGGCTAAAACCGCTAAAGGGGAGAAGATCAAAAACCTTTGGTTTTGCCTCAGTAAGGGTTCCTGTTTTATCAAAAACAAAGACATTTGCATCTGCTAGTTTCTCTACAAATTTACCGCCTTTTATGAGAATACCGCGCCTCGACGCAGCTATCATTGCGGACATAATCGTTAACGGCGTTGATAATTTCAGGGCGCATGAGTAATCTATCAGCAGTACTGAAATCGCCTTTAATGGATTCCTGGTAAGGAGATAGGTTACTCCACTCAGTAGGAAACTATAAGGAACTATCCTGTTTGCAAGCCTTTCTGCATAGTTTTGCACATCCGCTTTTAGACCTTCTGATTCTTCAATCACCTTAATTACTTTAGAAACCCTTGTTTCATCACCAACTCTTATAGCTTGTATTATCAAAGAACCTTCTTCCAGTACAGTACCTGCGTAAACCATCAATCCTGCATTTTTAGGGACAGGAAATGGTTCACCGGTGATCGATGATTGATTTACCAGCGCCACGCCCTCCGCAACCATACCATCCACGGGAATACTACTCCCTGCCCTTACAACGACAAGATCGCCTGCCATTACCTCTTTTACATGAATCCTTAATTCCCAGCCGTTCCTCTTTACCCATGCCCAATCGTCCCGCCACTCGAACATGCTTGCAAGACTCTCCCTTGATTTTTGCCGTATCCTCTCCTCAAGATAGTCGCCAACCTTCAAAAAGAAGGTGATAATGCTTGTTGCAAGATAATCTCTTCGGATTAATGATATGCCAATAGCTGTAGAATCAAGGGTATCTACATTTAAGCGCCTGTTCAGAACTGCCCTGAGGCCTTTTTTCAAGATAGGTATGGCGCCATACAAAGAGATTAACGGCGCTAGTACGGGAGGTATAACAGGTCTCATAATGAAGAGAGTCCCCGCCAATACTACAATCTTTTTTTTCCGTTCAAGCATAGTGTGCTTTGCCTTCCCTTTTCTCTCAAAGGGTATGGGTATTTCTTGTATTGTCTTCAACACAGTATCCCTTACAGTCCTGCTGCCATTGTGATGAATAAGCAGACTTCCCGTTCGGTAATGAAAGGATACCTTATGAACTCCCTCAATAGGTGAAAATAGTCCCTCTATCCGGGAATTATCAGGAATATGCCTTTTAGGCAGGGAGAGACATATCTTTACCCTTTGAGGGAGTTCATGGATAACACGGTAATGCATTACTTCTTTTCTTTCTCCTCTGAGAGTCTTTGAAGTATGTGTTCTATTCTCTCGAGCCGGGTTTCCGTTTCTTGTTTCTCCTTAATTCTTGAAAAAAAATACGTTCCGAGGAACACCGCTGTAGCGCCACTCAAGATGTTTAAAACCGAGCCAAAATACATTCCTGTTCTGCCAATAATATGCATGTTATACCTCCTCTTTTTTAAGTTTTTGCCTTAAAACCTCTTCTACTTTTTGTTCTACTCTCCGAAGTATATCTTCCTCCTTTTTCGCTATATGTGCTGTTAATTCAGCATCTTTTTGATATTCATGTTTTGCTTCTGCTACGATGTCTTCTACATCCTCTTTCACCTTCTCATACTTTGTTGCCAGCCACTCACTAAACGTAAAGCCTTCCTTTACAGCTCCAACTGCTACGGGCCTTATTTTCTTTGAGAACTTACCGAACCCAACAACTGCAAGGGCGCCAAGCGCACCGCTTCCCAATAACCAAAGACTTCGCTTGCTGATAAAATAACCCTCTCTCTGTTTTCCTCCTTCATTATGCCGCCTCTCCTTATACGTTCCTTCTTCATTTTTGTTATCTTTATCTCTTCCCTTTCCTTCAACCTTTTCTTCCATAAAGATCTCCTTGTACAGAACCAACCTGATATTACGCCTGTCATTTTGCTTCAAAGCAAAGAATCTTACCTGGCGTGTAGAAATTCGGACATCGCAGATCTGCGTGTTTTGCAAACCATAGTAGGTCGCCAGTCGCCATCAGAAGACAATTTTTGCCCGGATGTACAGAGATTTCAATCCTGTAGGGCAACCCTTTAGGGCTATATGCATCAAACTAAAATAGGAATTTTCATTTTCTGTAAGCGGTTTTCAGGGTGGCACGGACTGTACAGACGTATAATAATGCGTCTGTACAGTCCGTGTTGCCGTCTTTAACTTGATGTATATGCCCTTTAGGTCTGCTATCCCAGGTAAAGATTCAGGCGGGAAAGCAAGGCTAAGGCCTCGCCCTACATCAGCTTTTTTCTAAAAACCGAATTATTACGAGATCTTCCATGTAATTTTCAGTAATTACATTAATTCTTTCCTATAATTCCCTTTATTGCTATTGGGACCAGAATATTTAACGGCTTTGGTAAAAACGCATGTGCAACAGCCTCTACTAACGGATGCTTTGCAACGTTTGCAATATTTATCAATGATACCCTTGAATCCTTTTTCTCTGCAAATGACGAATCTTTGGTTACCCTGTTCTCAGAATCCTCACAATCCTTACACTCCTGTATGGTGCGATCAATATATTGTATTAAGGTCTGTCGGTTAATTTGTTTTTCATCAAACCTGACCAGGATTCTTCCTGTTCTGTGATTAACAATTACCTCTACTGATCCTTTTAAATAATTTATAATGCATTCCTGCAAATATCTGCAGGCATACATCTTTCCCATGAGATAGGTATTCTCATATCTTATCCTCCCTGGTAGAATACTTAAGGGCGACATTTTACTCTCCTTATACAAGCAAAAATCCTTTTAAATGTATCGCAAATATTGCGCCGCGATAACCTCAAATATAGAAAAAAAGCAACTTTCCTATAAACATTTTATGAATTTCCTATACATTCAATGAGTCCCCTCAGTCTGCTTAAAGAAATTTAAGGGGTTCGCAAAGCGACTGAGAGGGCTCTTAAGAAATTAAGTTTTGAACTAATCAATCAAATGATATTAATTAAGACTCAGTCTCAATAAGATAAATAAAAAAAGATCGTATGTCAATATAAAATAAAAAAATTTCACAAACCCATACCGTTGTAATCTCATAGTAATTCCCCCGATCTCCCTTTTGAAAAGAGGAAATACGGTAAACAATTTTAAAGTTTATATAGCTCTATCAGTTCAGTCATTTAGCCCGTACACAATACAGGAAACAGGCAGCTTATGGATAAGCAATCTGCTCCAATAGTAGAGGATGCCATTGGATTGACAGATTTTTTTGTCCGTTCCTGTCTTCTTTCCCACCACCCCATATTGCTATATTAAAATATGTTTTCCCTCCAGGAACAAACTGTATATCATCATGATTCTTGGTAATTAATGAACGATACATGATTACCGTCCAGACCCCATTCTTATATTTACTACATCCATTCACGTCCTGATGTTCTTGCGTGGTAAGGGTGCCAAAACCTTCTGCATTTAAATCCTCTACCACCATTCCCCGACTTAACTCAGAAAGCAGATTATGAGCGGCTCTTCCACCCGATACATGTTCTACGCTTGTCATTGATTCCTGATAATCAAAGGAAATGCCTTATCCTGTTTTTGAAGTGCGATTTTAACTCCCTTTGCATGTTTAAATGCACCCTTCAATGACCCCACGTCCATGCGAGAAGATTTGTGAATCTTTCTATATTTCACAGTCAGAACCTCTTTTGCCGGAATAAGCTCATCTTCACTTATTCCTTTGATTCCCGGTGTCGTTTTCTCAACAGCAGCAGATATTGTTACATAAAGAAAGGCAAAACTTAAAAAGAGTACACCGTATTTTATGAATGATATATAATTATTTCTCATTTTTTTCTTCTTGTGTATCTATCTATTATTTATTGCGAGGGTTTTATCCGAGGCAACCTCATAATCCCCCTTGATCCCCCTTTAGAAAAGGGGGAGACGAATAAGTGTTTTAGAAAAGTGAGAAATTAGAAAGCCTTATCACATGGGGAATACAGGGATTGTTAATTCCTTTTCCTATTTCCCAAAAGAAAGCAATATCCATATTTCCCCTTTTTTAAAGGGGATTAAGATGTTTCCATCAATCCTCCTTTACAACAACATGATATTACCTTTTTGTACAACCCTTATCCATAACACCCTTGCAATCCAGCATGAGTTTGAGTAACTACAAAATTTCTACAGTAAATAGCCTTCCTAAAATGCTATCATCATACCCAGTCTGTAGGTATCGTCAAAAAGGGGCATCTGCGGAGCATCTCCATCTGCAAGGGCGGCGCCAACAAGGAATTTTATATTAGCCCGAAGAAGCACAGTAATATCAGCACTGTAGCGGTTAAAGCTCTTGAGGTCACCCACATCGTACGATGGGTTCATGTTCTCAAAACGAACAGCCGGAATAACCCACGGCAATGCTACCCATCGTAACTCAGCAGTATAGAGACTGGCATCAAAGTTACTGCCGCTTTCACTCCCTATGGTTACATCACTTTCTGTACTGTCTTTAAAAAATGTAGCAGCCCCAAAGAGGTTAAAATTCCACCAGTAGAAATCAGCCTCTGTACCATATCGCCAGAAATGGTTTCCATTGGAGTGAAAACCTGTTCCCGCAACCGGATCATTAAAGAATCCATTATCTACTCTATAAAAAAACCGGAAAGCGTCAGAGATGTCTCCTGCCAGTTCTCAGGAACTGTCTCCGACTCCTCTACTGCACCACCCCCAGCACCCCCATACCCCCGATTTTATATCCAATACGGGCATAAAAGTCCTTGCTGTTATTTATGTCAAATACATTATCAGCTTCTTTCAAAAAGAACCGGGCTATAGACACTGAAGAGGCGCTCCACTGCAGTCCCGCTGGATTCAAGCGGACCTGAGTTCTCGAAGAGCGCCACAGCACCAAACCATAAAAGACTCTCTCATAAAGCACAAAAGTACAAACCTCAAAAAGATCTTCACCTTCTCTCCTTTCTGATACTTCAGAGGCCTAACATACGTATATGCAGGGTGGCATGGATAAACTTGTTTGTCCATCTCATCCTAGTTAAAAACGGCGCTGCAATTAATGACCGCTATCAACGGGATTTTTCTGCTGTGGTGTAAGCTGGCTAATCCAGTTTTCTACCTCTGCAGAGAGAACGCCAGTGCCAGCCAATTCAACCGTAGGCTGTATCCAACCATCATGGGTTATGGGCAGTGGTTTGATCCCTTGCCCGCCAGTCCCGTCAGTTACCCCTGCATCCTTACTTCCATTTGTAAGCAGGATTGTACCTACGACTGCGGCATCAGGACCTTTTCCATCATTGTTGGGATCCGGGTCTATTATGGCCAGAACGTTAGCAAACTGACTTGTTACATAAGCATAATACCCACCTCCTAACTTAGCACCCCAGTTCACCCCATGAGTACCACCAGGAGTTGGCAGGTATGCCACGATCTCGTCTGTGGCGGTATCAATAATTACCACATAATCAGTTGAATTGCTTTTTGCATTCGGCACCGTGGTGAGCGACAGGATAGCGGTAGCTACAAACCTTTCACCGGAGCTTACAGGTGTTTGAATTGGTACCTGTAAGGTATGAAGGATATCCTTTCCCGTCTGCCCATCCGGCGTCACCGTCACTGGTATATTCTTAAGTATCTGCATTGCATCAACATCAATAACCGTTACATAACCGGATACAGCATTGGCAACATACGCTTTGCTTATTCCATTGACATGGCACTCCCCAACGGCAAGCGGCATCTGGATCACACTCCGGAGCGGATCATCGGAATCTTGTACAAATTCCTTCAGGACATTACCCGTAAAGGCATCCAGGATACTGATAGAACCAGCCACACCCATTCCTTTAAACACATTAGGAACAACCATTCGGTCTCCACGGCCGCATGTTAACCAATGGCCGTGAGGGTGATTTCTGCCCTCACCGGTAGGCTCTTCATCAATAATCTTCAATCCGTCAACACCATCCTCTACCTTCACAAAATTATTCTCAGCGCTCAGAGGTACGGTTAGTATCCCTCTTTCAGATGAACCAGGTGTAGGAATGGTAACAATGTGGGTAGGTGCTTCACCCACATCGATACTTTGTAAGATTTTACCGGTTTGACGGTCAATTTTGTTAATCCATGTGCCGAACCAGTTCGTATTGTAGACCGTATCTAAGGTAAAATTGGCCCACATATTATGAGGGTTGTTCCATTTACCTCCGGCTGTCAGACCATTAATCTCCCTCTCCACTGCAAAGGTCTTTGCATCCACTACGGTAATAGTGCCAGGTTTGGGCGTACCTTTTTCATCTCTTTGTTTAGCTACGCGCTCAAATTGGGTATTAATCCATATCTCCCCCACACCCGGGGTTTTGGGAATTATCTGATCGGTTGATTTACGAATATCCCACTTGGCTGCCTTATCTGTATCCGTAGGGGCAACGGGACGAAGAACTGATAGAACGGTATTAGCAGGAAGTGAGGCAGCTCCGAGATGTCCAATGAAAGGTAAAGAATCAGCCGTAACATCAGGGATATTCCCATTGGCATCCTTTACAGCCACAATACCAGTCATATAAGGGTGGACTTTGCAAATAAATACATACACACCTGGTACGTCAAAAGTGGCAGAGATCGTTCCGCTTTTCGATTGATCCTGATCTACGATAAGTTTTGAATTCCTGGGTTTAATAAGAAGTGTGACAGTATGCCGGGTGTTGGTGCAGCAACCATCGATCTTAAAGTCAACCCTCTCGCCACGCTTGATAATAGAAACCGGGGTGCCGTTATTCCGGCTCTTAAACCAATTGCCTGGATCATCAGTAAGATTCATAATGTCCGCTGAGCCCGCATAGGCAACATGTGTTACATGACAAACTAGTATAACGTTTCATTAAAACATCGACAATTAGTTTGTTAAAAATTCAAATTTGCGCCATCGGTGCACCACGGGTTGCTCATTGATTTCTTGTACCC
>NZ_SZPP01000098.1:0-1730 GCF_030263775.1 Candidatus Jettenia sp. AMX1 | reverse complement strand
TTACCATGACGGGACTTTCACCCGTTAGAAAGCGGTACCCTTCCCTGGGCACGCCAATTTTGTAAATTAAACCCCTATATTTGCATGGTCGATAGCTCACAGCGCTTTCATGGTTAAACGCATAGGGAAATATTCCACATTGAGGGTTCAGGTTGTAAACCTGAACCCGCGCAAGGATTTCAAATCATGTTTCCCCCTTTTTTAAAGGGGGACTAAGGGGGATTACGGGTGGCCTGTTATTCTCCACTGTTTACACATTTTAGCTTGATGCATATGGGCAGTAGCTCCCCTATCTTGCTAAAAGGAGCCAATAGGATTCGTTTATCCGGTAGCCCTTATGGTGTATACTTTCATGCAACGGCAGATAAGACGGATATCCTGAATTATTTCGCCTTTGATGCCACAATCTATCAACCATGAAAAACTATTTCTTCTGCTTAAGAAGAAAAACCTCTCGAATGGCAGGTAAAATAATTGAAATTTTAGTATACTTTCCTTCAATACTATCAATAGTAAGTTTACCACCGTGGTTATTTACAATTCCATAAGACAGATACTTAGCCCTGATCCCATGCTCTGTTATATAGGCAGGTATGCCAGTACCGTGATTATAAAAAGTAGTTTTTACAAATTTATGCTCATGCATAGTTATTTCTTCAGCCAGAATCTCGAGAATTTTATTACTATGTGATTTTGGATATTTTTGGTTCAGGGCATATCGTGCATTACTGATAAGATTCATGAAGACTTCCTGAATTTCCTGAAAATTTACGAGTATTTTTGGCAAATTACCAGGAATATTCAGCTTTATTTTTATACAATCTTTTCGTAATTGTGTCCCTGCAAGGGTAAGAATATCAGATACTATTTCGTGTATACTGGCCATAGTTTTCTCTTTTACATCACGGCCTTGAGCAAAAGAAATAAGTTTGCTAACGATATTCGCTATGCGGTCTCCTTCCTTGATAATCCGGCTAGCAAGATTTTTTTCTCTGCTTCCTTCACTGCTTTTATTCAATAATATCTGGGCACAGTTAATAACACCCGTTATGGGATTATTGATTTCGTGGGCCACACCTGCTGCTAGTTCACCTAAGAGTGCTAAATGTCTCGACCGTTCAGTATCCTTTTCAAGCTTTACCTTTTCAGTCATATCTAAAGCCATTCCTAAGATACCAATAATGTTACCCTTTTCGTCTTTTACAGGAACCTTAATTGTATAGAAAATTAATTCCTGTTCATCTTTCCAATATCTCCGTTCTTTATCTTTTCTTTGTCCCGATCTTATAACTTCCTTATCATATTTTCTATACTCTTTAGCAATATCCTTAGGGAAAAAATCGTAGTCCGTTTTACCTGCAATTTCCTCTGTTTTTATATGTAAGTATCTGGCAAAGTTCTCATTACAAAATAGGTAGATTGATTTTTTATCCTTATAAAATATTTTTACCGGAAGATTCTCATAGAGTAATTTGCATGTATTTTCACTTGTAAGGAACGCTTCCTTTTTATATTTCTGCATCTCCCATATATTTTGATATTCATATAATTTATTAATTATTTTCTTAATATTTTCAGTGAATTCATCTGGAATGTTATTACTATTTTCTACTAATAATTTTTCAGTCTGCTTGGGCTTTGTTGCACAAAGCCGGATAAATATCTGATATACTAAGAGAATAAGGGAAAGAGTACCATAAATTATTTTGTAGGATAAGTATATCAGTATG
>NZ_SZPP01000076.1:0-18122 GCF_030263775.1 Candidatus Jettenia sp. AMX1 | reverse complement strand
TTGCAAGCAGCCGTAAAAATCTCTTCGCCTGTTCAATGATCCTTGCCGGGCTTATTACCTTTTTATCATGCATAAAAAATTCAGCTACCCTGGCGCAAGATAACGCTGTTTATATTGATCAAGCCCGGACTATCGAGACTCGTTATCTTGGTATCCTAGACCCTGCTGGTCTGTCTTTCTCCTCAAAGGCAGGGATTTTTCTTATTGTGGACCATTCCAAACTTGCTCAATCTTCTTCTGATCTCTCTTCCGACATCACGATAATTACCCCTACTGAAGATCTGGTCGGCTCTGTACGCATAGCAGATTATATTCATGATCCTATAAATATGACCTTTGATAAAAAGGCTAGCCGCCTGCTCATCTTTCAGTCAGACACCAATACCTTGGTTGAAATAAAGGCGGGGTCTGATGGCTATTTGGACCCGGATACCATCACCAAATTTGATGCCCAGAAATTTGGCCTTCAAAATCCACAGGGAATGACTGTTGACCCGGTACATGGACATCTCTTTATCCTGGATAGCGCTGTGCCAGAGATTGTTCATATCAGGCCGCATCCCCTTCGGGGTTTTCATAATGCAAAGATTTCCCGTATACACCTGGAGCAGATTGAGAAGTCAGACCTTCGGGGCATTGCCCTCAATCCTGTGAATGGTCATCTCTCTATCCTGAATTTTTATGAGCGGATGTTATACGAGTTTACCAGGAAAGGGAAACTTGTTGCAAGGCGTGATGTATCGGAATTTGGGCTGCAAGACCCGCAAGGTATGGTCTTTGCTCCCAGCGGAGACCTGACGGATGACCCATCCCAAACAAGCCTCTACATTGCCAACTGCAGTCTTACCGGTAAGGGTGTTCAAAAGACTCAGTCGTCCGATGATAGAGGGAAGAAAGAGGAGCAGGGATATGGCAACATCATCGAGTTGTCCCTTACTCAACCGCCTGTTGTGGCAGCCACGAGTAACGCTACTTTAGTCCGGACTATCGATACCTCCAGATTTTCTCCGCCCAGTCCCGATCCATCGGGTATTACCTATCTTCCTTCTTCTAACAGGCTGCTCATGTGTGATGGCGAGGTCGAAGAAATGTCCATCTTTGCCGGCGCTAATCTCTTTGAAACGAGCCTGACTGGTAACCTGCTTGATACCCTGAGCACCATGCCCTTTTCAGATGAGCCAACCGGGATAACGATAAACCCTGCTAATAGACATCTCTTTATTTCTGATGATGTTGAGCCTTTCGGTAGCACGGATCCGGAAGGGATTGCCTACGATACCTCGCAGGGAGTGCTTTTTATAGCAGACGGATTGAATCGTGAAGTGTACCGGGTTGCACCGGGAAATAACAGTGTCTTTGATGGTATCTCACCATCGGGTGATGATCAGGTAACGCATTTCGATACGTTAAGTATCGGGGTAGATGATCCGGAGGGAATCGAATATAACCCGGATAATAATCGTTTATATTTAGTTGGTAAACCGGCGACACAATTGGCTGAGTTAACGAAGACAGGCGCCCTGACGCAGATGTTCGATATTTCTGCGGCAAACGCCAAAAAGCCTGCCGGTCTTGCCTTTGCACCTGGCAGCCTGAACGCGAATGTGAGGAACATCTATATTGCTGCACGGGGAGTTGATAATGATAGCAACCCGAACGAGAACGATGGCAAGGTGTATGAGATGTCCTTCACACAAACTCCGCCGGGCAACCAGCGTCCCACGGTGAGTGCAGGAGCCGACCAGACAATTACTCTGCCGGCAAATGCTTCTCTGAATGGAACGGTATCCGATGATGGCTTGCCGAATCCTCCCGGTGCAGTAACCACTACCTGGAGTAAAGTCAGCGGTTCAGGCACAGTGACCTTTGGCAATGCCAATGCGGTCGATACAACGGCGAGCTTTTCGGCAGCAGGGACTTATGTACTGCGCCTGACTGCCAATGATAGTGAGTTAAACACCGGCGGGTTTCTACCTCTAGTGGCAACCAGAAGGTAGGGATGCGCTTTACCGGAATCAATATCCCAAAAGATGCTGCCATTAGTAATGCCTATATTCAATTTAAAGCAGATGAAACACGATCCGGAGCAATTTCATTGATCATCCAGGGGGAAGCTGCCAATAATGCCGCTTCATTTACCTCTACCAACGGAAACATATCATCCCGGCCAAAAACAATAGCAGCCGTACCATGGTCTCCTGCAGCATGGACAACCATAGGAGCAACCGGTCCTGATCAGAGGACGCCCGACATATCCTCAGTCATTCAGGAGATTGTAAGCCGCGCCGGGTGGTCAAGCGGCAATTCGCTGGTAATTATTATTACAGGAACTGGCAGACGGGTAGCTAAGTCCTACAATGGGGACCAGGCCGGTGCGCCATTGCTTCACGTTGTCTACAGTGTAGGGCAAACGAATTAACCTCTGTAGTTATAGAGAATCATTGCCATCTGCTTTTTCCTCAAATCCATAATCGCAACCATCTGTACTACCTGATTTTCCTGAATCAGCTTTTTCACTTGTGTCTTGCGATCGATTGCGGTTTGGAGAGTAGTTTTGCTCTGCAAAACAACAATGGTTATTTTTCCTTCTAAATTATAGTCAAATAAATCTGATTTTAGAAATTTAAGCAATCAAATAGGGCTTAAAATCAAGGGATTCTTCAAATATTTTTCGAAAAATACATTTCTTTGACTATAGAAAGGAATTGGTGATGACTACACAATTTTTTAGTGCCCGGCAAAACTCCGAGCCGATTGGCTGGAGCAGGCATGTCTTCTTCATCTTAATCGCACTAAACTTGAGCGTAAAGATGCTATACATAACGACATAAATTCTCAGCACTCTATCATTCCTGGCCTAACCTGGAATCCATTGTTTTTCCGGATTCCCGTTTTCACGAGAATGACATTTACGTCTCTGATAAATGGCGCTATGTATAGATGTCTTCTTTGGGGGTGCTCGCCAGCCTCCCTTGCACCCCTGAGCTTTCGTGAATTCTGACAAGGTACTTTTTTAGCGGAGAGGAGGTGATGAAAAGATGATATTTTTATAGATTGAAGGTTGTTTATTTAGATTAGTTTCATTTTGGCACATCACGAGGGAGAATATTCCTGTCCGTAATGTAAGATAATAAATTTTACTTTAATTAATAAGGAGTTTTTGCCATGTTTAAGAATAGAAATTCATACTTAAGTATTATTGCGATGGCTCTTATTAATTGCATAAGCTTTTCGGTTATGGCTGAGCCTGCACAAAAGACCTATCCCTTGTCCCCGGATGATCCAGAGGCACAGATAGATGCTTCTTATCTCGATATTCCAGCGATTGTTCCGCCTACACCCGATCAGTGGGGTAAAGCTCCTAGGAGTAAAGCGCAAGGCATAAAAGTATATAATGTGGAAGCAGGTCGGGAAATGAAGGACTTTCAGGATAATTCGATTTCTTTAAGGGAGGCAAGGAGGTTGCCGCGGCAAGCTTTTGAGCCTAGTTATCAAGGAGAGGTGGAACTCTATGATTCCGATGCTGAAGCTGCTATACAAGAGAACTCAACAATGGAAGATGACCCGAATTCAAATGCTGATTCACAAGACACCAATTCTGCAATAGTTGCAGAAACTGTGTGTGGAGCCGATAATCGTGTCAAAATTAATCCTGCGACATCTTATCCGTGGAGGACTCATTGTAAATTATATATCACTTTTCCTGATGGGGCGAGGTTTGTTGGATCAGCAACAATGATTGGTCCAAAAAAAGCGATTACTGCGGGACACTGCGTCCATGACAAAAACCACGGTGGTTGGGCGAAGAGCATCGAGGTTATTCCTGGCTTTAGTTGCGGCACCAAGCCCTATGGTTCCGCTTGGGCGACTTATTATTTGAGCTGGACAGGTTGGACTAATTATAAAGACCCCAATCATGATATGGGCATAATCTGCCTCAATAAGACTATAGGAAACACCGTTGGATGGCTAGGTTACGGGTATTGGTCAAGTCTATCTGGTGTTACTGCTTCTCTTTCAGGGTATCCAGCAGACCGAGATGGTGGATTATGTCAGTACTATCATTATGGTAATTTAAGCTCTACTACTAGCTATCGCATCTACTATTACATTGACACATTTGGTGGCCAAAGTGGTAGTGGTGTCTATCGGACAATAAACGGAAATCGCTATGTTATGGGGGCGCATGCTTATGGTCCATGCCCTAATTCAGCAACCCGTATTACTAGCAGTAAGTATTCTAAAATCAAAGACTTTTGCAATTAAAAATGGATAACCTGCTGTGCAGAGGTATGGGCTGCCATACCTCTGCACAGCCAACAACATACAAGCATGATGAGGAAAGTAATAATGAAAGAGTTTGGGTTCGAAAGGAAAGGTATAACAATCGTTGTTTGCGGCATTCTGTTGACACCGTTTCTTATTTGTCCGCTTTGGGCGCAATTGTTAGCCAGCAAAGGGAACTGGCAAGTAGAGGGAAATGTGGGCAAAGAATCTCCTGAAGATATTCCAGACGCAAAGATTGGGGAGCGTGATTTGACTCCTCCTGCCAATTTTAACCTCCATGCATGGCTGGAAGTGCCCCCGAAGGTGTGGGTCGGTGAAATGGTGAGATTCACCTATACAATAAAGAACCGAGGAAAAACCCCCATTGAACTGCTAGTGCTAGGTGACCCAGCTTGCGATTTTGTAGTAAGCACTCCTACCGGTATCAAAATTTGGCGATATCTTTATGGTAAAGATATTAAGGAAATCGCTGAATTGAAGATTCTGAATCCGGGAGAAAAGCTGGTATATGAGGCAAAATGGAACCAGATGGACAAAGATGGCAGGCCTGTTCCTGTTGGGAAATACTGGGTGACAGGCGTTCTTCAGACATCACCTCCTGCAGGGTTTTACAAAAATCAAAAGCGACTGCTTATAAAAAACTATTTACCATCTTCAGATCAACAACAATAAACGAGGGGGCAGCATCATTATTTGTGAAAGGGTAAAAGGGTCGTTTGGAAATTTTCGGCTAAAAGAGTCTGTAATTTCTTTCGATAGAGACTAGTATTCTGTATCAAGTGCTCCATTGAGGTTTATTCGCTCTCTGCCGGTATTGGTCGGCAATTCTTTGTTTGTCCCTTTCTCTACCCATGAGTAAACGGGCAGAGAGTTGTAGTGAGGATGAACGCCATCGATAAAGAAGTCTTATCTGAATGTGCCTTTGTCTCTTTGAGGTGTTGATACTGAATAAGAAATTCTTGTTGTGCTTGTGGACTTGCTTTGCCAGGAACCGGAGTGGTCTTTTTAGAGACAAATGCATTGTTCTAAATTCAAAAAATCTTTCATACTTTTATGTATAACAGATGTTCAGCGTATTCGTAAGAAAATTTTTACTTACTTTTCGAAAAATAGATGCTTTTGACTATACATATTTACTATTGTAGGTATCCATAATACGTTGACCACTTCTCTTCTATCCTTATAACTCACATGAAATAACTTAATCGTTTAAAGGCATCCATTTTCTCATTATTGCCAACTTTCGCCTGCTTGAGTGCTCCTCTTAATATATCGATGGAACGGTCATAAACATCTTTGTCTACGGGATACGGATGACCGTCTTTACCACCATGAGCAAAGCTGTACCTTACCGGATCATGAAAACTCGGAGCTTTACCATACACAATCTCGGAAATGAGAGTCAAGGCTCGAACTGTTTTTGGTCCTACACCCTCAATTCCAAGTAAGGATTCAAAATTTTCAGGAATACTCTCATAGGTTTTTGTAAATGTCTTATAAAGCCTATCAGGATGAATATCATGAATATCTACCTGATGATGAGATGGTAAATGCAAACTTTGTAACCTCTTGATTTCACTTACTAACGTATCGGGCTTCTCCTGTGAAAGCATGACGGTAGTCTGTCTGGCCTCTTCACTCTCCACCGATGTCATATTCAAGGTGCTTCCCCTGGAATCACAGCAAATAGCGCTATGAGGCTCCACAACAAAATTCTCGACCTTGCTGCCCAACCAGTGATATCTGCGGGCATATTTGTTGGCATCGTTCATTCCTTGTTGAACAACAGCCCAATCCCCGGACTTCGTGAAGATGAAGGAATGATGGTACAGTTGGTATCCGTCCTGAATCGCACTATTATCTACCTTAGCACTCATCTTACTGGCATAGACTAATTTTTCAGGATCACACGACAATTGGTCACCCGCACCCAGTATTTCCGAGGGTGTTTTTCGTGATATTGCACCCTTACCCCCGGTAATAAATAATCCAAGCTCTTTTTCGAGTCCTTTGATACCTTCTTTCAATGCTCCGCACGTGGTCGTGGTCACACCGCTCGAATGCCAGTCAAATCCCAATACACAACCTAGCGCCTGGAACCAGAACGGATCGGAAAGTTTCCGGAGAACTTCCTGAGGGCCATACTCACTTACCATAGCGATGATAATCTCACGCGCAAGGCGTTTCATACGCTGGAAGAGCCATGATGGCGCCTTGCCTCCGTGAAGTGGCAAATGTGCAATACCTGTTTTCATAATATAGTATAAAAGAGGTGAAATATAGCATCCAATATATGAAACCGAACAGAATAGGCGAAAGTTGGTCTTTGGTTGTATGCAAATGTAGGGAACATACGGAGTCCTTAAAAATGTCATTAGGCCAGCAAGATTAGTCTTTCGTCAGTTGATGGTTTCAGTTTCATCCTTGGAATACTATAATGAAAAAATCCTATGGATGAAACTGAATACATCATGAGATGATACTATCATTTTAGACATCCCTATGCCACCTAAATTTACTTCTGCGATTATACTTGAAGTTGCTAAACCATTCATCTTTTTACTTGAATTAACAGAGATTCACAGAAACATATAGACAAATAATAGCGTAAAATCCTTGACATATCTCTTATCAGTCTGTTAGATACAATATGTTGTTTCATCTCATAATTTTTGGGCAATAATTTCCCGTAAAAGGAGACAACAATGATAGCGCGGATACTAGCAATCATTCTGGGTATGATGCCGCTGACAAGCTGTGCTAACCGGATATATGAATTATCTCCTACTGTCAATGACCCAGCTAATCCGAATGCCCCGGAAGCACCTTTTTCTCCACCGCTTAACCGATTTCAGGGAGAGATATCTGTCAAAACTAATCAACAGATTACCGAACCGGCGCCGCAAACGACATCTGAAATTTTTACTTGTCCCATGCACCCTGAAATAGTTCAATCGGAACAGGATGTGTGTCCAAAGTGTGGGATGAGATTAATTCCCAAAGATCAGAAAGAGAGTGATCCAAAAGAAAAACAATGACGAACAGACCGGCAGGCATGTTAATAATAGTAATAATCATGACAGGCAGTATAGTATTTACCGGATGTGCTTCTGTACCCAAAGACGCTGGATTTTCGGATGTCCAGAATATTGCCAGGCAACGTACCGGTCATCAGGTGGAATGGAACCGCAGTACACCTGAAGACGGAGAAGTAACTGAATCAATCCATTCCATGCTCCAGCAGGAACTGGCTCTGGACGAGGCCGTGCAAATCTCATTACTCAATAACCGGTCCTTACAGGCAATGTATGAAGAACTAGGCATAGCTCAGGCTGATGTTGTTCAAGCAGGTTTACTGAGAAACCCCATATTTGGGGCCAGCTTCCGGTTTCCGGATAGACCTGCAGATGGCCATCGTGGCGCAAATACTGAATTCTCTGTAGTACAAGATTTTCTTGACCTGCTGGTGATTCCGTTACGAAAGAAGATAGCTGCAACACAGTTTGAGCAAACAAAACTGCATGTTGGTAATGCAATACTGAACCTTGCCTCTGAGGTACAATCGGCTTACTATACCCTGCAAGCAGACAAACAAATATTGGAAATGCGTCTTACCGTGGCCTGGGCTACGGAGGCTGCCGCTGAGCTTGCTTTCCGGCAGCACGAGGCCGGTACGTTAAGCATGCTGGATCTCATGAATCAGCAAGGGTTCCATGCACAGGCAAAGCTTGATGTGGCACAAACAGATATCCAGATTATCGCCGGCCGTGAACATCTCAATCGTCTTATGGGGCTTTGGGGCATGGATACAACCTGGAATATCCCTCATAGATTACCGGAACTGCCGGAAAACGAGATCATGCTGGATCAATTTGAATCCAAAGCCATATCGCAACGATTGGATCTCGCTGCGTTACGTAAAGAGGTGGAGACCATCGCTTACGCACTATCATTGACGCGCAGATATCGATACTTTTATGTATTCGAGGTTGGTGTTGATACAGAGCACGATGTCGCTGATGATGTAAATTTCACAGGACCCAATGTAACCATTGAACTTCCGATCTTTAACCAACGACAAGCCGAAATCGCTCGCTTAGAGGCGCACTTGCGGCAGAGACGGCAACAACTCTCTTCCTTAGCCATAGATATACGCTCGGAGGTCCGGGCGCTTCGTGACCAGCTTTTGATCGCTCGCAATAGAGTCAAATACTATCATGATAGTGTTCTTCCCCTTCGTCAACGTATTGTGGAAGAATCGCAACTCTATTATAACGGTATGCTTATCGGCGTATATGAGTTACTCCTGGCCAAGCAAAATCAAATTAATGCCGGTCGCGAGTACATTGAGGCACTGCGAGACTATTGGATTATCCGATCAGAGCTTGAACGTGCCGTGGGAGGAAATCTTACCGGCATAAGCAAAACTGCCCAGACATCTTCTCAATCGACAGAACAAATAACTACCCAGGCGTCAGAATCATTCAAGTATGATTACCTTAATGAAGTTGACAACTCAGGGTTTTCGCATATAATCCAGGTAGAAACCCTGAAGCAGACAGCAGGGGCAGGTTTCAAACCAGCCCCTACCCATAAAAAATAAAATCGATGTAGGGCGAGGCTTTACAGGTTGTCCGAGAATTAAGATTTTTAAAATTAGTATACGATGTATTGTGCTTGTAAATATGATATGAACAATAAATGGTATCTTTAAAATTCTTACTTACATTCTCGGACAACCTGTTTAGCCTTGCCTCTCACCGTACAAACATGCCGGGGGAATAATAACCCTAAAGGGTTGCCCTGCGGAATTGAAATTCCTATACATAAATATGAGGTTTTGTAAAAATCTCATATCAGGATTCAGCTAAGGAGAAATACAATGGCTGAAACGAGAAAGATCCACAAAGTCTTGAAAAGTAAACCTACAATCGAAGGAGCTGGCGTCCATCTTAAACGGGCGTTCGGACATAGCCAGGTCCCGATGTTTGATCCTTTTTTACTGCTGGACGACTTTCGTTCAGACAATCCGATGCACTATAGTAAGGGCTTCCCATGGCATCCGCATCGCGGAATTGAGACAATCACCTATGTTCTCCGCGGAGATGTAGAGCACGGCGACAGCATGGGAAATAAGGGCTTTATATCCTCTGGTGATGTACAATGGATGACCGCCGGAAGCGGGATCATACATCAGGAAATGCCCAAAGGAGACCCTGATGGTCTGATGTTCGGATTTCAACTTTGGGCCAATCTCCCTAAATCCCATAAAATGACGGAGCCTCGCTACCGGGATGTGAAAAGTAATCAAATCCCGGAGGCAGTGCTGGAGAACGGCACAAAAATCAGGATTATATGCGGAAAAGTGAATGGTAAGCAAGGACCTGTTCGGGACATCGCCATCGATCCGGAATACATCGATGTAACAGTTCCTGCCCGATCGGAATTCACCCATCCCACCAAGCGCGGACACACCGTTTTCGCATATGTCATCGAGGGCAAGGGGTACTTTTGCAAGGAGAAGAATCCGTTTTCTTATGAGATTGAAGGAGCCAACTATTTTGATATTCAGAGAGACCCCTTTATAAGTAATAAAACCCTCGTCCTATTTGATGATGGCGATCAGATGATGGTCTCAACAGAAGACGATGCTGTCAGGTTCCTGCTCATATCGGGTAAGCCTATTGTTGAACCGGTCGCATGGTACGGCCCTATTGTAATGAATACGGAAGATGAGCTACGGATTGCCTTTGAAGAGTATTCCCATGGTACATTCATCAAGCATAAGAGAGCTTAAACCTCTATCGGTACTAAGATAAAAACTACAATTACAAGTATCTGCATTGAGGAGATACTATAGGTAATTTTATGAGAATTATGGTAACACTTTCATTTTTTGCATACTATAAAGTATTACGAGTTCAAAAAACTACGGTGTTACGAGTTATGGTATATCCTGATTTCCTATTTAGGAATCTCAATAAAATACCTATTTTCCCGACACTGATCCACCTCCTTTCACCCTCGCCAGCGAGGGACAGCGATTGTCCCTCTTCGTGAGGAGAATTCAGGGGGAGGCGACACGTTTGAATTTCCTATACATAATAATATGTACGTAGGGCAAGGCTAAAACCTCTTCCTGTATCGATTCCGTTTTTTCATGATATAGCCTCATGTATGATTTATATAAATACCGAATGAGAGAACCATGATCAGGAGTGTTTCTCTTTAAGTGATCTCTAGACATGAAACGAGCCATATCGTCAACTTTTTGAAAGATAAAGAAAGGAGTTCAGATGAATAGAGAGAAAATGGTTACTATTCTAGGTTTTGCGGGGAGCTTACGGAAAGAATCTTACAATAAATCGATCTTACAGGCTGCCCTGGAGTTTCTCCCGGAAGATGCCAAACTTGAAATCTTCGATCTTGAAGGAATTCCCTTATTTAGTCAGGACATGGAAAATCAATTCCCGGATAAGGTTAAGCAATTCAAGACAAAAATCAGGGCTGCCGATGCTATTCTTATTGCTTCGCCGGAATATAATTATTCAATACCAGGCGTCCTGAAAAACGCAATTGACTGCGCTTCCAGACCATACGGAGATAATGCCTTCGATGAGAAACCGGTAGCAATAATGGGCGCTTCTATCGGAATGACGGGAACGGCAAGGGCACAATATCATCTCAGGCAGAGCTTCGTTTTCCTCAACATGTACCCCATAAATCAGCCGGAGGTCATGGTACCGTTTGCTCATGAAAAAATTGATAAAAACGGAAAGGTGACCGATCAAAAAACAAAGGAAAAAATTAAGGAGCTCATTGAAAGTCTGGTAGCCTGGACGAAAAGACTTAAACAGGGTTGATTAAGGAATCCAACTAGTACACTGTCAACTTAATTTATCATAATAGACTCTCTCGTATTTGTCATTGCGAGGGGTTTTTTCCCGAAGCAATCTCTTTTGAAATGCCCAGGGGATTGCTTCGGACAATACCCTCGCAATGACACAGCCCCATTATCATGAATTATATTGACAGTGTACTAGAGATAACTTACCTGAAAACGCCTTGGTCATTGCAAGGCAAGGCTAAACAGGCTGTCCGAGAATTGTTTTTACGGATCAAAGCTGTACTATATACTGATTAACTATTACAATAGGTGCAACATATAGCATATGTTGCAGGTGGCAATTGCATTCTCGGACAGCCTGTTTAGCCTTGCCTCCCCACCTGAATGTGCACGGGATAGCACCCTAAAGGGTTGCCCTATAGTTCTCAATAGTGGATTCAGCGCAAAAGACAGCGCCTTAATTCACCTTACTCATTATAAAATTACCGGTAGGGTGGATTAAGCGGAGCAAATCCACCATAGCATCTTTTCAGACAGTCTCTAAGGTTGCTTTCGTGAAAATCGATAAGATACTTTATCAAATGGTTTCAGGGATCATTCGGTTCTTGTGGGATGTATTCATTAATAACTTTACTATTTAAGGAGGCATTACTATGGAAAATAAAATTACATGGGAATCGCAGATGGATGCTGCTCTATCAAGGGCAAGGTCTGAGAAAAAGCCGGTGTTACTCGATTTTTTTAATCCGGGCTGAATCGGCTGTCAGCAGATGGATGCGGTCTCGTATCCTGAGAAAAAAGTTAATGAATTCATTACCAATTCTTTCATTCCACTGCGTGTACGCTCCGATACTCAACCCTTTGCTACTAATTTTAACTTGAAATGGACCCCAACCCTTATAGTCCTTGATACTGAAGGTAAGGAACATCACAGGACAATAGGTTTTCTTTCTCCCGAAGAGTTAATTCCTTCATTATTACTGGGGATAGCAAAGGTACATTTTGATTTGAATGAATTTAAGGAAGCGCTTTCAAAATTAGAAAAGGTTTTATCTGATTTCCCTGAAAGCAGTTCGGCGCCGGAATCAATGTATTTAAGAGGTGTGTGTTTATACAAAAGCACGAATAACCCAAAGGGGCTCAAGGATGCTTACGAACAACTCCAAAACAAGTATCCTGAGAGCGAGTGGACAAAGCGGGCATATCCCTATCGGCTTTTATAATTGTGTATCCTGTGACTGTGGGTTAAGCTGTTTCGGCAGTAGGGGCAGGTTTCAAACCTGCCCCTACCCATGAAAAAACAGAGGAATGTAGGACAAGACTTTAGCCTTGCAAAGGGCGCAAACCTAAAGGTTTGCCCTACAGAATTGAATTTCTTATACATTGAATTAAGCTATTTCACGCCACTCTGAAGAAATATCAAAACCCTAAACCAAACGTAAAGGAGTTACCTATGAATACAAAATATACTTACCGCCGTCTCTCTAAGGACAACACTGCTGTTCTTCTTGTTGACCATCAATCCGGCCTCGTCAACCTTGTGCAGGACTATTCACCGGACGAGTTCAGGAACAACGTCCTTGCATTGGCCGATCTCGCAAAATACTTCAAACTGCCGACCATCCTGACGACCAGCTTTGAAGACGGTCCCAACGGTCCGATTGTACCGGAACTTAAAGAAGTCCACCCGGAAGCTGCCTATATTCCGCGTCCCGGACAGATCAATGCCTGGGACAACGAGGACTTTGTGAAGGCGGTTAGGGCCACCGGATGCAAACAATTGCTCATAGCTGGTGTCCTGACCGAAGTTTGCGTGGCCTTCCCTGCGCTTTCTGCACTGGAGGAAGGCTTCGAGGTCTTTGTTGTTACCGATGCTTCCGGCACCTTCAACGAGGCCACGCGTTACGCTGCGTGGACACGCATGGCGGCTGCAGGCGTGCAATTAATGAACTGGATGGCTGTCGCCAGCGAACTACACCGTGACTGGCGAAAAGACATTGAGGGTTTAGGCAAACTGCTATCCAGCCACCTGCCTGCTTACAGAAACTTGATTACGAGCTACTCGGCAAATAAACCAGTGGCATAACCATACGACGCAGTATCCAAGTGGTGGATTCAGCGCAAAAGGCAGCGCTTTAATCCACCCTACTCATTATAGAATTACCGGTAGGATGGATTAAGCAGAGCGAATCCACCATTGCATCTACACCATATATGCATTAAGCTAAGAACAGATAGGAGTGAAAACTCCAGGACTTTCCCTTGAGGAAGAAAGGATCAGGGGATGTGTAAACGGTGGAGAATAACAAACCGCCCACAATCCCCCTTGATCCCCCTTTAAAAAAGGGGGGAAATGGTGAATGTTTTAAAAAAGGGTGAAAAAAAGAAGTCGCCCTTTAGGAACTTATCCTTACCCATAAATCAGAATGCCCTGGGCAGCGGCTCATAAAAAAACAGCAGGCGGAGAGGCAACATCTTGCGTCTCTACATCCTTCTCTCTTTGTGTACTTCTCGGTTTACCTTTTTCTTTTTCCAATGGAATATTCTCCCTTTTTTATGAAACACTATTCTTAGTTTGATGCATATGCCGTTAACTCCTTCCCCCTCATCTCTGCCTTATTTTTTTCATTGTATTTTGCTGTCTTTTTGTGTTATATTTTTGTATAAAAAAGTCCAGAAATCTTCTAGTCCAGAAATCTTCTAGTCCAGAAATCTTCTAGTCCAGAAATCTTCTAGTCCAGAAATCTTCTAGTCCAGAAATCTTCTAGTCCAGAAATCTTCTAGTCCAGAAATCTTCTAGTCCAGAAATCTTCTAGTCCAGAAACAAGGCTTTGCCTTGTTTCTGGACTTATAGACAGCTTAAATAGAAACACTCCCGGTTATTGTTCTCTCATTTACGGTATCTTCTCATGAAAAAACAGGAGTTGATATAGGGCATTTAGCCCATATACATCAAGCGTAATTACTCAAACTAAGGTGCAAACCGGGGTAGGGGCGAACCTTGTGTTCGCCCTGGTCGTGGGAAAACGCACAGGTCTTGAATGTGCACAAAGGGCGGGCGAACACAAGGTTCGCCCCTGCTATGATCCAACAGTATTTTGAGTAACTACCATCAAGCTAAGAATAAGGAAAGTTGTTATTCTTTTACTCTTTACGTTTCATGAGACCTTCGGCGACTTTTACATTGTAAAGATATGTAGTAGCAAGGTGCGCCTTGCTACTACAGAATCGCTTTGAAATTCCTCTACATTACATCAGATTGTAAACCAGGATATACCATAATTCTGATGAATTTATCTATAGTAATGTCGAAACAAAATATCGCTTTTACAATCTTTTGGAAATTCTGTATTTTCTGGAAAAATCAGTTATGCTATATAACATTTTATTTTGAGATCACTATAGCAACTCTAAAGGGTTGTCCTGCAAAGTCGAAATTCATATACATAAAAACAGGATACGAAAAGATATGAGTACAGAGAAAGATACCATCTTAGCGATTCTTCACAGAAGAACAGGTATTGACTTTAGTCAGTACAAGTCTACCACTGTCAACAGGAGAATGCAGCGACGAATGCTTCTCAATCATATCAAAACCTTGCCGGAATATCGTGCGTTTCTTGAAAAAAATCCGGACGAAGTAGAAGCACTCCGTAGAGATATGCTTATCCATGTCACCAGTTTTTTCCGTGAGCTTGACCAGTTTGAAGTGCTGAAAAAATCAGTCTTTCCAACACTCATACAGAAGAAGTCATCCAAAACGCCAATTACTGTGTGGGTACCGGGCTGCGCAACAGGTGAAGAGGCATACTCACTTGCCATAGTATTTCAAGAGTTTCTGGGAAAGAAAGCGCCTCTCAGGCGAATTAAGATTTTTGCCACCGATATAGACGAGGGCGCTATCAGAAAAGCCCGTGAAGGTCTGTATAAGAAAGATGTTATCAACCATGTCTCGCCGCAGCGCCTCCGCCTTTTCTTTACCAAAAAAAATAATGGGTATCAGATCAAGCGGGCGATTCGTGCTCTATGTGAATTTGTGGCGCACGATGTCACACATAATCCGCCACTTACCAATGCCGACCTGATTAGTTGCCATAATCTCCTTATTTACTTAGGGCAAGGGTTACAAAAAAAGGCGCTTATCAGGATGCACCAGGCCCTGGCTCCTCATGGGTTTCTGGTATTGGGAAAAGCTGAAGGGCTTGGCGAAGCATCTAAGCTATTTCATACCATAGACAGCAAACAGAGAATTTACTCCCGTAAAGATACAGGTGTTATCTCTGCACCGGAAGATTTACGGAACACTATAAACGCACAGGCAGGAAAGAGCCGTCTCCCTGCTCTAAAGCCCTTTGGCACAACGCAACCTGAAGTTTTGCAACAATCTTATCGCCAGCACAACATTAGCAAGTTAAAAGAGGCTTTATCACTCACGCAGGAATACGCCAATGAGATTATCGATGCGTTAGATATTATGAACAAAGAGTTGCAATCTGCCATTGAAGAACTCCAGGCAAGCAACGAAGAACTGGAAGTCCGCAACGAAGAAGTAACGAGAGCAAAGGACTATGTGGAAGCAATCGTCAATACGGTACGAGAGTCACTCGTAGTACTTGATAATAACTTCCGTGTAAAATCAGCCAACAAAGCGTTCTATGATACCTTCAAGGTAACGTCAGAGGAGGCAAAAAATACATTACTATTCGATTTAGGAAATAAACAGTGGAATATTCCTGAACTTCGAGTGCTCCTTAAGAAAATTCTTCCGCAAAAAGGTATGCTTAATGACTTTATTGTAGAGCATGACTTTAAAACAATTGGGCAGAAGACCATGATTCTCAATGCCCGGACGTTGGAACAAGGACCGGAAAAGAGTCCTCTTATCCTTCTGGTTATTAAAGATATTACTGAGCTTCAAAAAGGAGAAAAAGCACTCAGGGAATCTGAAGAACGATTCCGGATGCTTGTTGAAAGTGTCAAGGACTATGCAATTTTTATGATTGATCTGAAAGGAAATATTCAGGTCTGGAATAAAGGAGCAGAAAATCTCCTCGGCTATACCGCGGCAGAGATTATAGGGAAGAATACAGCGCAGTTTTTTACTCCTGAGGATAGGAAGGCAGGTAGCTTCAAAAAGGAACTGGCAACAGCCATAAAAAATGGCTGGGCAGAGAGTGAAAATTGGCGTGTGAGGAAAGATGGCAGTCGCTTTTGGGCAACTGGCGTTACCACGGCAGTGTATGATGAGGCAGGGAAAATTGTCGGTATGTCAAAAATTGTCCACGATATTACTGAGCGGAAGAGGGCCGAAGAGCTACTACAAGCTCAAAAAGAGATATTTCAAACTCTGAACGATAATGCCACCCTTGGCCTTTTTATCATGGATGAGAAGCATCACTGTACCTTTATGAATCCTGCTGCCGAAAAAATGACGGGATTTACCTTTGAGGAAGTAAAAGCAGCAAACAAACCACTCCATGACATCATTCATCATACCAGGCCTGATGGCAGTTATTACCCAATGTGTGAATGTCCTATTGACAGGGCGTTACCACAAAAAAGCAGAATACCGGGGGAGGATGTTTTTATACGGCCGGATGGGAGCTTCTACCCTGTTGCTTTTATGGCAAGCCCTATTCTGGATAAAGGGAAACCTATCGGAACAGTTATAGAAGTACGGGATACGACTGAAGAAAAAAAAGCGGAGGAAGAACGGAGATGGCTTGAACGGCAAAAAGATGAATTTATTGGTATTGCCTCACATGAACTAAAAACCCCTGTTACCAGTATCAAAGCATATACACAAATACTTCAGCATAGATTCCAGAAAGCCGGAGATATGAAATCAGCCGGGATGGTAGGAAAGATGGATGCACAGATTGACAAACTTACCAGTCTTATTGGTGATTTGCTTGATGTTACCAAAATTGAGGGTGGAAAATTACAGTATCATGAGGGACTCTTTGATTTTAATGAGCTTATTGGAGAAATTGTTGAGGAAATGCAGAGGACGACAGCTAAGCATACCTTAGTACAGCAACTTGCAAAAGCAAAGACAATCGCTGGAGACCGTGACCGCATAGGACAAGTCGTTACCAATTTTCTTTCAAATGCTATTAAGTACTCTCCGCATGCGGATACCATCATAATAAAAACAAAAACGAATAAAGAACGTGTTACCCTCTGTGTGCAGGATTTTGGGTGTGGCATCTCAAAAGAGGATCAGGAGAAAGTATTTGAACGATTTTACCGGATTATCGGTTCTGATCAAAAAACCTACCCCGGACTGGGATTAGGGCTTTACATCGCTGCAGAAATAATCAAGCGTCATAACGGCAAAATCTGGGTTGAGTCTGAAAAGGGAAAGGGTTCTACTTTTTGCTTTTCATTACCACTCAAACAGCAAAAGCTTTAAGCAACACAAGAATACCGGGAGGAGATAAAACATGACTGGCAGAAAGAAAAAAATCATCCTTGCAGAGGATAACCTGGCCATTGTTGATGCATTGACTATCATGCTCGAAGAATTCGGTTATGAAATTATATCAATAGTTGATGGCAACACGGCTAAGGACAAACTAAAAGAAAAGCCTGACTTAATTCTGTTGGATATCTGGATGCCAGGATGGAACGGCAAAGATGCATGCAGATACTTAAAAGGCAATGAAGATACGAGAGATATTCCGGTTATTATCATTTCAGCAGACAGAGATATAGCACAGCTTGCAAAAGAAGCAGGTGCGGATGATTTTATTGCAAAACCATTTCAAATAGAAGATTTACTGGCAAAAGTAGAAAAATACCTTGGTAAGAATGAAGAGAATAGTTCATAGTTTCTATAAACATTTCACCCCTATGGGGTTGTTTTTCAAAAAATCCTCTTGCAGGCTGTAGAGTAAAACACTGGCGTAGTGGCTACAGGCTGAGGTTTGTCTTCCCCGTTTCTCTCCGTTTCCTCTGAGAGTGTCACACGATCACAACCATACCC
>NZ_SZPP01000011.1:0-122262 GCF_030263775.1 Candidatus Jettenia sp. AMX1 | reverse complement strand
TTACCATGACGGGACTTTCACCCGTTAGAAAGCGGTACCCTTCCCTGGGCACGCCAATTTTGTAAATTAAACCCCTATATTTGCATGGTCGATAGCTCATAGCGCTTTCATGGTTAAACGCATAGGGAAATATTCCAAATTGAGGGTTCAGGTTATAAACCTGAACCCGCCCAGGGGAGACACAAGATTTTGCAATTGTACATACGCAAGCTGTTGGGTCTCTACCCAATCCCGTAGGGATGGCATGATTATAGCAAAAAACAGAAAAAATCCCTAAACCCCGAAGGGGTGACATAAGGGAAACTCGGATGCCAGATTTAGCCAACTGAAGTTGGCTAAATAGTTACAAAAAACTCAAAATTATTGTTTGGCGTCCGATACTAATTTATCCTCCTGCTGGAAACTCTTCAAATATTTGAAGTAATCCCCGTCTGTTGTAAGTATGAGATGCGTTTGTTTGTTAAACGTTGATTCATAGGTTTCCAGTGTTTTTGTAAATGAATAAAATTCAGGGGCATTCTTGTATGCCTCTGCATAAATTCTTATCGCTTCTGCATCTGCTTGTCCCTTAATCTCCTCAGCGGTTCGATACCCTTCCGATTCAATACGCTCCAGTTCTCTTTTCATAGAACCCAGGATTTCAGCCTCTTCTCTTCGTCCTTCTGATTCGTATTTATTCGCGATACGGATACGCTCCGATCGCATCCGGTCATATATCTTGGGAATAACAGCTTCGACATAATTAATATACTTAACACGGACATCTACCAATTCAATGCCATACCGGCCTTCTAATGCACGTGTAGCCATTTTCCGAATCTCTTCAACAATCTTGTCGCGGCCCATCGTAATCATTATCTTTTTAATATCTTCCGCCTCCTCCAGCTCCTTTGTTGTATACTCCAGCTTGCGGTTGGTATTTCTCAATACCTCTCTTAAGGTATACGCACTAACTACGTTCTTGACCGCAGATTCAATTACTTCATCCAGCACCCCCTGACCACGCGACTCCGTGCCCAGAGACGTGTAAAATTTAAGAGGGTCGGCGATTTTCCAACGCGCCCATGTGCCTACACCAATATTTTCTTTATCCCTCGTGAGAATATCACTGGGTTCTCCGCTCCATTCCAGCAATCGTTTATCAAAATACCTGACCTCCTGAATAAACGGGGTTTTCAGGTAAAGCCCGGGTTCTGTAATTGTCCGGACAGGTTTTCCAAACTGTGTAATAACAGATTGTAACCGTACGTCTACAACATACAGAGATCCCTTCAAACATGTCAGGAGAATAGCTACTGCGATAATTGTTATGATTGTTGCTTTCTTCATTTCCCTACATCCTCCGCATTCAGTCCAAGGATGGGCAAGAACCCTTTTAGATCTTTATCGATAATGTATAACTTTTCACATTTCGGTATAACCTTCGACATGGTTTCCAGAAAGAGTCTGCGCCGGGTCACGTCTTCCGCTTTTTTGTATTCTTCGTATACCGCCAGGAATGCTTTCACATCTCCGGTAGCTTCATTTACCCTTCGAATCCGGTATCCTTCTGACTCTTTAATTACTTGTTGTTTTTTTCCTTCTGCCGCGGGCAATATCTTGTTTTTTTGCCCTTCGGCATCGTTAATGATTCTGTCTCTGATTTGAATCGCCTGATTTACGGCATTAAAAGCATCTTTTACTGGCGGCGGCGGATCGACCCCTTTGAGCAATACCGTTTGAATATCAATGCCACAGTTATAACTATCCAAAATCCTTTGAAGATCTTCTCTGGATTTTTGTTCAATCTCTGTCCTTCCGATAGTTAAGACCTCATCAATTGAGCGATCACCGATCAAGGTACGCATTACCGCCTGCGAGACGCCACGGATAGTTTCCTGCACATTCCTGACATTAAAAAAATACTCTTCCAACGCCTTTATTTTGTACCGTATGACCCAGTGCACCTCAGCGCAGTTAAGGTCTCCGGTAAGCATCAATCTCTCCTCTTTCGCATCGGAATATTCATAATCAATCATACTGGAAAGAGTATTTTGTCTTGTCCTGAAACCAAACTCTTCATTATAAATCCGCTTAACTTCGCCTTTGAGCACCTTATCAATACCATAGGGAACCTTCGTATGCAATCCCGGACCAACGGTTTCTATATATTGGCCGAATCTTAAAATAACGGCCTCTTCATTGGCTTTCACGGTATAAAAAGCCGTATATCCGGTGATAATAACAAAAGCGATAATGAGAAAGGGAGGAACGAACTTTTTTATCGATTTCCATGGTATATCATTGAAATGAATATCTTGTGGTCTTCTGTATGGCCCATAATCAGGCATAGCGCCCCCCCTCCTTATAAAATCTTTACTAACTCATCTACTTTAAATACCGGCATTTTTACCAGCTTGCCTTTTCTCAGGAGTTTTAATCCTTCATCCTTCTTCGTAAGTTTTCCTATAGGGGTACATACTATATCATTCTTTTTCAGGATAGCAATAACTTCTTTTGTCGATTCCGGATTGAGCGCAATCAGGAGCGCCCCTGATGCGATAAGGCCCATCGGATGGATATTATAAAACTTACCTATTTGCTCTGTTTCTGTATAACAGGGAATCTTTTCCTCGTCAATAATGGCCCCTGTTCCGGATACGCTTGCGAGTTCCATAATACCTGTCGCTAATCCGCCTTCTGTTGGATCATGCATGGCATGGATTTTGGCTGCTGTATTTGCCAGCAAGGCATCTGCAACAACGCTTAATCCGGGATTATTGATAAATGCCTGTGCCCTTTTAACAAATTGATTACCAAATTCCTTTTTCAATACCGATGCCTTTTTATGCGCTATAATAGACGTCCCCTCTATGGCAATACCTTTGGTCAGTAAAAGATCATCACCCGGACATGCCCGGCTATTTACCACCAGCTTATCCTTTTCTACTTCACCCAGCATGGCGCCAACAATAATTGGCCGGTCGATTGTAGAGGAGATTTCGGTATGGCCGCCACATACCGTAATATGAAGCGCCTGCGCCGCTTCAATAATATCGTGAAAGATTTGCGTTACCAATCTTTTATTCGTCTTTCTTTCTGGTAACAGTATGGTTGTCAGGAACCACTTCGGGGTCGCCCCCATGGTAGCAATATCATTGGCGTTTACGTTAACTGCATACCATCCGATACGATGCGTGGTAAAGGTAATAGGGTCTGTCTTTGCTACGAGGTACTTTTCCCCAAAGTCGATAACAGCAGCGTCTTCACCAATTTGCGGGCCTACAATTATTCTCGGATCCTGCGCAGGATTTAAGGCCAGCATTCTTTCAAGCAACCGATAATCAAGCTTTCCAACAGGAAAACGGTTCATATGATATCGCGTATATCCCGTAGACCGATCTGCTCGCGACTCATAAAAGGCTCGCCATAATCAGCCCGTATGAGATTGCCATAATATTGATTCTTTGCTGTGATGGTATTGCTGATTTGCTTCCACCGGGCTTCGTCATATGCAAATTGGGATTGATAAATACTTGCAATTTTAAGTTTCTTTTCAAATTCTCTGCTGATGTCCAGGATAAATGAAGGGATAACATGGAGACGGAAATGAGAGCAAAGATAATAAAAAATGCAGGCAGGATACCATGGTTCTCCGGGGATGTCCGATTTTGTCAATTTTGCATAAAATCGGGCTGCCTCACCGATCTGGGTAGTCTGAACATGATCAGGATGAGCATCGACCCAGTAGGGAAGGAAAATCACTTCAGGGCGTATTTCTCTGATTACAGCAGCAACTTTCTTACGGGCATCGATACTATCCATAAGATAGCGGTTCGGAAGGTCAAGCACCGTCCTGCTCTTTATCCCTAATACAGTAGCCGATAACTCCCATTCTCTTTTTCTGATCTCAGGACTGCCATATGGGGTAGGCTCGCCGTTGGTCATATCAAGGATATGAACATCATATCCCAGGCTAACTAATTTAAGAATACTTCCTCCCATGCCAGCTTCAATATCGTCAGGGTGAGGACCTATAGCAAGAATTGTCGTCATGTTAGATACTGCCGGTAACCTCTCCACATACGAGATAGCACAACAGGAAATTTGTAAACAAAAATAGGGAATTTAATAATTTCTGATAATTACTTAATATCCTTTATCGCTTTCACCATTTCAAGAACTTTTTCTGGTAAATAGTCCCTGTTTTTATAATTCACGGTTACTACGGTAACCTCCTTACGTTTTTTTATACCCTCGGTAAAAACATTCCCATCTTCCATGATGACAGAGATAAGAGGCTTTTCACTATCAAGGATACTCCTTACCAGTTCTCTGAATCTCATTGAGAAAAGTTCCATTTTTCCAATCTCATCAATAACAAGTATCGATTTATTTTTCATAGCATTTTCTAGCGTTGGAATAGCTATCCTCTCGAAGGAATCAAGATCGACATAATATTTTCCAACTCTATAATCGCTATGATAATCTACGTGTGCCAGAATACCATTGTCTCCGTCTAACGTAACAACCCGAAAACCCATACGTTTACCCATGACACGGATCTCTTCTGTAAAAAAACCTCCGGCATCCGCGCCTAGCAAGGGTATAATCTTCCTCATGACTGTTGTTTTACCCACGCCAGGTTTACCAGTTAACAAGATATGCTTCTTCATAATCATGCGTTTACTTTTTTAGAATTTTCTCTAATTCCTTCTCTACAGATCGCACCTTATGTTCGATCATTTTTACCTTTTTATCCGTATCTTTTCTCTCATCCAGCTTTATTACCGTGTATACTCTTTGTGCTGTTTCTAACATCGTAGTATGACATTTCTTAATCAAGTCAAATACAGAATCACTATCCCCTTCCACCACCGTACTCATAGCATTCAGCTTATAATCTAATCCACTTTCATGAATGACTTTAACAACCTTAGCAACGTGACTGGCAAGGTCAACTTCCTCTCCGACAGGTACCACGCTAATTTCAGCAATCATTTTATACCTCCTTTAAAATTTCTTCCCGAAGAAGAATGGTTCTTTTCGTAGTTAAACACGATTACAATAAGGGTGATGGTTTCATGTTATATCAGAAAGAGTATAATTTCAAGCACGAAAACAAAGCTGGCTTCCCTGCAAAGCCATTCTCGCTGGTTTCTTCACTATGGTATTGACAAACTGCCTGAAAGGGTATATTAATGAACCTTAAGAAACTTTCCGTGCACCTGTCATAAAAATTCTGTAAACTAAAAGATTTTCCATAAATAGCCATGATTCAAGATCAAGATACGCAGCATCTCTTCTTCACACCAGAAAGGTTCGCACACGGGCAAGTCCAAAGGATGGATCCTCCCCGCGGAAGACTCTTAATTGCAGGATGCCGTTCGGGTTCTTATTTATCAGCAAGGACATTCCAGAGATATAAGGAACTCCTGGCACAAGAAGGGAGTAAAAACGATATCTTACACCTGGAAAATATCGATAAGCAATTCTCTGATTCAGAAACCTGCGTCCGGTTAGATGTCCACGTCAGTGGTTATGATGTATTCATCTTCCAGGCCTTGTTCAACCCTACCTCAGACTACTGCATTGACCAAAATTATATGGCGCTCCTCATTGCTGCCAGGACCTTTCGGGAAAATGGCGCTAATCACGTAACAGCCGTGCTGCCCTATCTTGCATATGCCCGGCAGGATAAACCGACGAGATTTATGAGAGAACCAACAACAGCGAAGCTTATGGCCGATATGAGTATTGAGGCGGGCATTGACCGGCTCGTTGTCTGGAACCCGCACTGTGACCAAATCCGGGGATTCTATGGAAGCATGCCAGTCAATGTACTGGGGTCATTACCCTTATACATCGATGAATACCGCCGCTTTCAGGGGCGGGAGGACGCCATTGCTGTTGCTCCCGATGCGGGAGCTTCGAAATTTGCAGCTCATTTTGGAAGAGCGCTGAATCTCAAATGTGCCGTTGCATCAAAATACCGTCCACGTCCTGAAGAAGCCGTAATCTCTGAGATTATTGGCGACTTCACAGGAAAAAAGATCGCAATCATCCTTGATGACATGATAAGTAGTGGCGGCACTATCTATGCGCTCATTAAAAAGCTGGTGGAAGAAAAGGGAATTGAGGAGATATATCTTGGAATTTCGCACAACCTCTGTGTCGGAAACGCCCATGACCGTTTAATAGATTTATACAAAAACTATCACTTAAAAGAGATGACAGTAACAAATAGCATCCCCCAGACAGCCGCATTTCAATCCCTGCCCTTTGTCTCAATACAGTGCTTATCAGACATACTCAGCCGGACGATCAACAGAATTCACTACAATCAGTCAGTAAACGAAATGCTGTATCAGCCATTAACGCCATACATCAAAGATTGAAGGGCACATTGACTTCAATTGGCTTTTCAATCTTCTTCGCTGGTTCAATTGTCCCTGATTGAATCATACGTTTGAACTGACTCGAGGCTTCGAATATGTCTCCAAAAATCATTTACTCTAGATTTTGAAATTCCTCAACATTTATAGAGATTTTAAGTATTCTACAAGATTATTTATCTGCTGATCACTCAAGCTAAGGTTTAAGGTTGTATTGTAATGTTTGACTACATCTTTCAACGTTGCAAATCGACCATCATGAAAGAATCGGCCTTTATTTTTTTGTTTCATAAAAATACCAAACTCACGTATGAAAAGTCCCTCCAGATTCGCTGTCTTATATCGATTATCCGGCGCCCGGTTGGCCTGAAAACTATCAATACCAATATCCTCAGGCTCATGGAGGTTCCATCCCGGCTCAGACCACAACGGCGTAATATGGCAGTTATTACACTCACCCTTCCCCTCAAAGATTTCTTTTCCACGCTCGGCAGCATCTTTATCAAAATGAATACCCGCCTTTGGCTTTGGCGCAGGAAGGGATAGCTGATAAAAATGGAGCGCCGGAAGTTTTGAGGTAATGAGATCTTCGTCTGGTTTTGCCCGCAAATTCCCAAAACCCTCTTTAGCAGCTATGGGAAATTTAGAAGCATCGTCGAGACGAGGATCAAAAAATGTGCCCTTGCCATGCAATTCTATGTTAGCTACAAAGGCATTCCAATAGGTAACTGTACCCCATGCGCCGGTCCAGGTATGCAGGTTAAAGCCCGCCAGACCAAAGGCGTTGGGAATCATCGTTGCCGCAGAGCCTCCATCCGGTCTAAAACCTTTGCCATCGAGCAGAAGCTCTGCATCAAATTTTCCAGGTCCCCAAGAATTGAGCACTTTTTTTACTATCTCTACACTGGTATTTAGTATAGTAGCAATGACATTTAGATTAGGGGAAAGAGCAGTGATAGAGCCAACATCAAGATCGCTATTGGCCCAACCATCCAATCGTTCACCGATACCGAAGATTAAAGAATTATTAACGGTAGAGTGACAAAGTGAACATTGGAAACCTATCGATTTAAGAGTGCCATCATCATTGAAGAAACCCGTGACGCCGACAATTGCGTTACGCTTGAGCAGGAGTAGGGTATTGTTTGGGTCATCAAGATTAAGATTCCCTTCTTTTATTTTTCTAATAATATGCTTAGGCAGCGCCTTCACATCAATTTTTAGCCCCAATGCTAATGCCTTTTTAGGACTTACTTTTTCGATAGATTTATGGAGTTGAAGTTTATCTCCCCAAAATTCCTCATCACCGTAGGTATCAAACCGGAAGATACGCTGGCCCTCAGTAATAAAATTCGATACACCCGATTCAGATTTCTGTACTGGAGCAACTGACATTTCGATGAGCGGGTTTAGTTTCTGTTCTATCCCTGCTGGGTCATCTCCTTCTGTAGTCTGTTTCTGCTCTGCGCCTATCGAAGCTTTTCTACTTGAGAAGGCAAACCCAAGAGTCACAATAAGTAGAATAACAGGTATTACTATAGCCTCTGTCCGTAATTTGATCTGAGAACACATTTTTCTTGCTCCTTTCTGCGGCGAGATCTAATCTACAACCAAAACTGATTCCCTCTGCAATACGGTAAATTTAAAAGACACAGTCAAAAACATTCAAGATTTAATAATTATCTATAGCCAGCAAATAATTTTTAATGAAGATTTATTTTCTACAGATATTCCTTAAGATAAAAATGGTTCTTTCATACTCATGAAAACAACTTCCCTAACGCTTAATCCAAAGGTATAAGCGCGTATTTGATAAATGTATCTTTATAGAACAAATAACATACCTGTAAGATGAATTATTGATAGAAATTCTTATTAGGATAAAAAATATATATAAGCCTTTGGAAAATAATTGGTTATGGTTATCGTACAGATATTCGATACGATATCATTGATTTTGAGAAGCTGGTTTTTTATGCATACATACACCTGCACAATTATTAAATACTATTCTTAAGTAGCTACTTTAAAAATAGATGCGATATATTATAATATGTTTGTAAAAGCATACCTTCGATATGAGATTACATGCATCTTGCAGAGACGATTTTACACCAAATGAAAGGTATACGTAAATCACAAGTTTCAGTTGACCCTCATAATCCCCACTATTTTTATTGTATATTCTCAAGCCACAATCAAGGTTTTTTCAACTGAAATTAGTTTTACAATTAAATTTCACAACAAAACTATTTTTCTTGAGAAAAATTTATCTTTTTATATTATTTTTTGGTATAAAAAAGGTAATTAATTGGTAATATTAAAACAAACTTATAGACCCGGGTTTTGAGGGTAACCTTTTAATCCCTAGGACTTACGCATTTACTAACAAATAGTGAGTAACAGAAAATCTGGTAAGAGAGGCTTTTTGCTCATACCAGAAATTTGTTCTTTGATACGTCTTGTTTCCAATTTTATAAAAGCAAGAAAAGAGACAAATATATGGGTTAGCTGGGAAGCCGCTAACGTGGAATAACACTTCTCTATTCCCGTCGTTTGTTTAATACCTCTATGGAACTCTTCTATTTTCCATCTCTGATGGAAATGCTCTGTAAACGTATCGTAATCGGTTAAGGTTAAATCATTACTTGCCACATAGGTAATGTCTCCGTTTGTGTGGACTATCTTATCATGAAAGTGATCATTCTTGGTCTTGTCATCATTTTCTCTCTGGTATATTCTATAATCAATAGGAATGAATTCATCGCCTTTTGTCCAGAGTAAGTTTACCAGAGAAATACCATTCATGACTTTATGCTCTTTCCCACTGTACTGTTTTTTCGCTAGTTCATTGGCTTTTGAGTATCGTTTATCAAGCAGAGTATCATCGCAGATTACATACCCTGTTGTTTTATCAACTAAGGGTTTGACCTGATTCCATAACTGTGAAGGAGTAAAGTTTGAACTTGCCAGGAAACGAGAGATTGAGTCATGACTGATATCTTCAAAAGGCGCTACCTTTGAAAGTTCTACACCAGAATATCGGTTCTGATTGGCAATCAAGAAATTGGTGTATAATGGTAAAGAACATTTTTGTTTTTGCATAATTTTATGACCTCTTATACTTTTATCGGTTATTAAAGATTTTCTACTTCTTTAATTATCTCATAAAATTATGCACTGTAAAGATTGGCCTAAGGCCAATCGCGTAAGTCCTAGAATTGTGAGGAATAGAGAATGAAATCATATAAGAAGATAGAAGACATTCTCAAAAAACACAAAAAAGAACTAGCTGAGAAATATAGGGTAAAAGAAATAGGGATATTTGGTTCTTATGCTAGAGGGGAGCAAAAAAAGAGAAGTGATGTAGATATCCTTGTTGAGTTTGAAGAGGTTCCTGACCTGTTTAAGTTTCTCGAACTTGAAAGATATCTTGAAGAACTTCTTGGAGTGAGAGTCGATCTTGTCAGGAAAGAGGCATTAAGAGAAGAATTAAAAGATACAGTATTAAATGAAGTAGTCAATATATGAAACGAGATTATAGTCTTTTTATCAAGGACACCTTGGAGGCTATAAAGAAGATTGAGAATTCGTTGGCAATATGAACTTTGATGAATTTGTCAGGGATGACAAAACTGCCAGTGCTGTAATAAGAAAACTTGAGATAATAGGTAAAGCTTCTAAAAATATTCCAGAATCTATAAGAAAAAAGTAAGAAGTACTACCATGGAAGGATATGGCGAGAATGAGGGATAAGATAAGCCATGTATACTTTGGAGTAGATTATGAAATTGTATGGAAAGTTATAAAGGAGAGATTGCCTGAAGTAAAACCAATAATTCATCAAATTTTAGAAGATATTACAAAATGACCAGAAGCCATCTAAAACTTTAGTTCTGCATCTCTATACATTGTCACTTTTCTTAAATGTGTTCAATCTCTTTTTCTGCAAATTTTTATCATTTCTCCAGGACACAGGATTCTTTAAATCTTTACAATACAGAAGATTAAAGAATGCCGTGATTAGTTTACTCTCATTTTATTATTTTAAAATAAGATTTATAACAACTATACAAATCTCATTTCTTCCAAATTCCTATCTGAATATACATTTATATTTGTGAACAATGTATTTTTCCTTGCCACCCAAAACAAGCCTGTAATTACTTTTATCTTATCAGCTTTATTACTCTCACGCATGACTACTGCGCCACTCAATACGTGATTACTTAAAATATTATTGAAATAACTTTTTAAATTACCTATTATACTTCGTGCCAATCAGTGTGATAATAACCCTTCGAACGAGATGGAAAAGTTCAAAAGTTGAATATTCTTAAAAATCTTCTTAAAGCTTTAAAATAAGAGTGAAATTATTGCATGATAAATCATAGTAAAGTAAAAGAACTAGCTAATTTTATATGGAGCATAGCAGACCTGTTGCGCCATGATTATAAGCAGGCCGATTATGGCAAGGTTATTCTCCCCATGACGGTTCTCAGGCGTCTTGATTGTGTTCTGGAACCCACAAAGCAGAAGGTACTTGATTACCTGCCAAAAATTAAGTCAATGAACATCAAGAATGCCGAACCGGTTCTCAATAAAGTTGCTAGTTTCAATTTTCACAATATCAGCAAGTATACATTTAAAAAGCTTAAAGAAGATCCTAACCATATCGCCGCTAATCTGAGAAATTTTATCAATGGCTTTTCGTCAAATGGCCGGGAGATTATTGAGTATTTCAGCTTCAATGACCACATAACCCGTCTTGATGAGGCAAATCTCCTCTTTCTTGTTGTAAGTCGCTTTTCTGAAGTAGACCTTCATCCCGATACCGTTGATAATACAACAATGGGTTATATCTTTGAGGAACTTATCAGGAAATTTTCCGAATTATCAAACGAAACAGCCGGAGAACACTTCACTCCACGCGAAGTCATCAGGTTGATGGTTAACGTCCTTTTTCTTGAAGATAGAAGGGCCTTGACAGCCAAAGGCATAGTTCGTACGATTTACGATCCGGCATGTGGGACGGGCGGTATGCTTTCTATTGCTGCTGATTACTTGCAAGAATTAAATCCAGAATCTAAACCAGTAGTTTTTGGACAAGAAATCAATCCGGAATCGTATGCAATATGCAAATCCGATATGCTTATCAAGGGACAGGAAGTCAGTAATATCAAGTTTGGAAATATTTTTACGATAGACGGGCTGGAGAATGAGAAATTCGATTACATGCTCTCCAATCCACCCTTTGGGGTAGAATGGAAAAAGGTAGAAAAGGAAGTCCGCAAGGAGTATGAAACAAAGGGCTTTGCTGGACGATTTGGCGCCGGCCTTCCTCGTATCAGCGATGGTTCCTTCCTCTTCCTGCAACACATGATATCAAAGATGAAACCTACCAACGGTGGATCACGTATCGCCATCGTTTTTAATGGTTCACCACTATTCTCAGGAGGTGCGGGCAGCGGGGAAAGCGAAATCCGAAAATGGATTATCGAAAACGACATGATCGAGGCTATTATTGCCTTGCCTGACCAACTATTTTACAACACGGGTATTTTTACCTATGTATGGATTGTAACAAACAGAAAGACCAAACAGCGTAAGGGAAAAATACAACTCATCAATGCGGTCGATTTTTTCGTAAAGATGACCCGCAGTCTTGGGAACAAACGCAACGAGATCAGTGAGGATCAGATTGCGGAAATAACAAAGATTTACGGTGACTTTAAAGAAGACGAATACTGCAAGATTTTTGACAATGGCGATTTCGGTTACTGGCGCATAACCGTTGAAAGACCGCTTCGCCTTAATTTTCAGGCATCTGAAGACCACATCGCGTTATTGGAAAACGAAACTGCCTTCCAGAATCTTGCAAAGTCAAATAAGAAAGGTGCTGCTGGGACAAAAGAGGCTGAGGAAGGCAGGAAGGAGCAGGAACGTATACGAGAGATTTTGAGAGAAATGGATGTAACAAAGATTTACAAAAACCGGGATGAGTTTGAGTCAGCGCTTGATGAGCAATTCAAGAAGGATGGATATGCCCTTACGGCGCCTATCAGAAAGTCCATTATGAACGCACTCTCCGAGCGTGACGGGACGACCGATATCTGTGTTGACAAAAAAGGCAATCCAGAACCTGATGCGCAATTGAGAGATTATGAGAACGTCCCTCTGAAAGACGATATCCAGGCATATTTCAAACGAGAAGTATTGCCTCATGTGCCGGATGCATGGATTGATGAGAGCAAGACTATCAAGGGGTACGAAGTCAATTTCACGAAATATTTTTATAAATACAAACCCTTACGCAGTCTGGAAGAAATACGCAATGACATTTTAGCTCTTGAATCCGAAACCGATGGTATGATTAAGGAAGTTATTCAACGATGAAGCGATACGACAAATACAAACCATCCAAAATTCCTTGGATTGGCAATATACCGTGCCATTGGTATGTGAAGAAATTAAGGTTTATATCAGATGTTCAATTTAGCAATGTTGACAAGAAGATAGTAGAAGGAGAGCAGGAGATAAAATTATGTAACTATTTGGATGTCTATAACAATGACTTTATTGGAAAGGACATTGATTTCATGATTTCAACTGCTTCCTTGGCAGAAATTGAGAAATTCCGACTAAAGGCAGGTGATGTTTTAGCAACAAAAGATTCAGAAGACCCTAATGATATCGGAGTTCCTGCTTTGGTTAAGGATGATTTTGAAGATGTGATTTGTGGATATCATTTGGCACAAATCAGGCCTTCGAAGACTGCCCTTTTAGGTATGTATCTTTTCAGGTTATTACAATCAGATATTATTAGACAGCATTTTGCTACTCAAGCCAATGGAATTACTCGTTTTGGTTTATCTGTCAGTTCTTTTAAAGATTTGCAAGTTCTTCTTCCATCCCTTCCCGAACAAACCGTCATTGCCCGCTACTTAGACAAAAAAACTGCCCAAATCGATGATCTTATTACCAAAAAGCAACGACTCATTGAGCTTTTGAAGGAAGAACGTGCGGCAATCATCAATCAAGTCGTTACCAAAGGAATCAATCCCCATGTGAAAATGAAGGATTCGAGGATTGAATGGTTGGGGAAAATTCCGGAGCATTGGGAGGTAAAAAGGCTAAAATATATAGCAGATATAAATAGTGAATCTCTCCCTGAAAATACTAATTCTGATTATGAACTTGAATATATTGATATTGGGAATGTTACACTTGGTTCAATAATAAATAAGCCGGAAAGGATGTTATTTAAGAATGCTCCATCGCGTGCAAGACGAATTTCGAGAAAGGGTGACACGATTGTTTCTACGGTAAGAACTTACTTGAAAGCCATTACTTATATCGATATTGATAAGTCAAATTTAGTAGTATCTACTGGGTTTACAGTTGTACGACCAAGAGATACGCTTGAGAAAAAATTTATTTCGTATTTACTAACGAGTGAAGTTCTTGTTGAAACAGTATGTTCCTTATCTGTTGGTGTAAGTTATCCAGCAGTTAATGCTAGCGATATTGGTAATCTCTTGGTTTGGTATCCTAAAGATAAAAATGAGCAATCAATAATTGTAAAGTATATCGAACAAGAAGCCTTCCGTATCAACCAAACTATCACAAAAATTCAACAAGAAATTAAGTTATTACAAGAATACCGCACAGCCCTTATTTCTGAGGTGGTTACCGGTAAAATTGATGTTCGGGATGAGGTTGTAGCATGAATCAAGAAGAACTTGTAAAACTTGTTGATGAATTGTACAACATGCCGAAAGAAACTGAATGGGTAGAATTTAAAGAGAACTACTATGATCCACAAGAAATTGGGGAATATATATCTGCTTTGTCAAATTCTGCCTGTCTCCATAACAAAAAACTTGGTTATCTTGTATTTGGTATTGAAAATGCGACACATAAAGTCAAAGGTACGATATTTAAGCCTCGTGAGAAAAAGATAGGAAATGAAGAGCTTGAAAGTTGGCTCGCTCACATGTTGAATCCCAGAATTGATTTTAAAATATTTGAGTTTACTTATCATGATCTGCCGTTGGTGCTATTCAGAATTGATCCTCCACATCATATACCTGTCAAATTCGGTGGAGAAGCCTTTATTAGAATTGGTTCATATAAAAAGAAACTCAAAGACTATCCTGAAAAGGAGCGTAAAATATGGCAAAGAACAAGCAGCAATGTTTTTGAAACTGAAATAGCTATAAAAGATCTTGATGCAGACACAGTCTTAAAATTACTGGATTATCAGGGCTATTTTATGCTTGTGAACATAGGTCTTCCTGCTAATAAGGACTCTATTCTTACAAAATTAAAGGAGGAAAAGTTAATTCAATCAACCGGTGGAAAGTATCATATTACTAATCTTGGTGGAATTCTTTTTGCAAGAAATCTGGCAGAGTTTGACAACCTTTCACGTAAAGTTGTCCGTGTTATAATTTATAAGGGAAAAGATAGGTATGAAACAATTAAGGAACAGCAAGGTGGCAAGGGTTATGCAATTGGATTTGAAGGTTTAATAAGCTTTATTAACGACAGGCTTTCTACAAATGAAGAAATTGGAAAGGCTTTTCGTAAAGAGGTTAAAATATATCCAGAACTAGCTATACGTGAACTTGTGGCAAATGCACTTATTCATCAGGATTTTAGCATGACTGGAACAGGGCCCATGATTGAAATCTTTGCTGATAGAATCGAAATAAGTAATCCTGGACGTCCTCTTATCGATACCTTACGTTTTATTGATCATGCGCCACAGTCGCGGAATGAAAAGCTCGCCTATTTTATGAGACGTATTAATATTTGTGAAGAGCGTGGAAGCGGTATAGATAAAGTTGTACAATCAGTTGAGGTTTATCAATTACCAGCGCCAAAATTCATAGCTGAAGAATCCTTTTTCCGCGCAATTCTTCTTTCTCCTAAAACATTACGCCAAATGGATAAAGATGATAAAATAAGGGCATGTTATCAGCATTGCTCTTTGAAATATGTTTCAAATGATTTTATGACAAATCAGACTTTACGCCATCGCTTGAACGTAAATAATGAAAACTATCCTGTTATTTCAAGAATAATTGCAGATACCGCAAATGAAGGGTTAATAAAGGATTATGATCCTGAAAATAAATCGAGGAAATATGCAAAATATGTTCCATTTTGGGCATGATAAATAAATAACAACTATAGTTATAAGCAGATTCTTATGTAACGGTCATGTAACTGAGAGAGATTCGATTATGTATAACTTATTTTATATCATGTAGTTGGTATTGTATGGCTTATGTAACTAAAACACAGGATTAATCCATTTTAAGGCAAATATTATACAAAAAAGAATATCATCAATGGAATACATAATTACCGAAAAGGCATTTGAGGAGAATATAGAAAAAAGCCTGCTTGAACATGGAGGTTATATTAAAGGCCACCCTGAGAATTTTGACCGTGAACTTTCCTTAGATAAAGCTGCGATACTTAGCTTCTTCAAAGATACTCAGTCCGAATCATGGCAGAAGATTACCGAGGTGCATGGCAGTTTAGTTGAATCAAAGGTTATACAGCGTCTTTGCAAAGAACTTGAAACCCGTGGTATGCTCGATGTATTACGTCATGGCTTTGTTGATTACGGAGTGCGTTTTAAAATGGTCTTCTTTAAGCCAGCCAGTGGATTGAATCCAGAAACCGAACTACTTTACAATAAAAACAGGCTTATCGTTACCCGCCAGGTGCATTACAGTACCCAAAACGAGAATTCCATTGACATACTGCTCAGTCTCAATGGTCTGCCTGTGGCAACTATTGAATTGAAGAACCCGTTTACCGGACAAGATGTTATTGATGCAAAGAGACAGTATGCGATGAATAGAGATCTCCGGGAATTGCTTTTCCAATTCAAGAAACGTGCGCTCGTACATTTTGTGGTTGATACTGATGAAGTATACATGACAACGAGAATAGATGGTGAAAGTACACACTTTTTGCCTTTCAACAAGGGCTACAATAAGGGTGCGGGGAATCCACCCAACCCCAATGGGCACAGGACGTCGTATTTATGGGAAGAAATCTTCAGGAAAGATAGCTGGATGGACATCATTGGCAATTTCCTACACGTGCAGGTTGAAGAAATAAAAATTGATGGCCGGATGATTAAGAAAGAGAAACTTATCTTTCCCCGTTATCATCAACTTGATGTGGTGAGAAAATTGGCAGGATTTGTGCGGTATCATGGGGCGGGCAAAAATTACCTTATACAGCATTCCGCAGGCAGTGGAAAGAGTAATTCAATTGCCTGGCTTGCATACCGCCTTGCAAGTCTTTATAATCAGGCCGACCAGCGCATCTTTGATTCGGTTATTGTCATTACCGATCGTCTTGTTCTCGATCGGCAATTGCAGGATACCATTTATCAATTCGAACATAAGATGGGCGTTGTGCAAAAGATCGACAAGAACTCAACTCAACTTGCCAATTCCCTTTCTGCCGGTACCAACATAATCATTACAACCCTCCAAAAGTTCCCTTTTGTTATCGATAAAATTGGTAAATTACCAAAGCGGAATTATGCGGTTATTGTAGATGAGGCGCACAGCTCACATGGCGGTGAGACATCAAAAAAGATGAAAGATGTGCTGACGATTATTGATCTGAGTAAGGCTGTAAAAGAGGACTCTTTCCCATACGGAGAAGAGGGGGAAGATGAAGAAGATATGATTCGCAAATCCATGCAGGCCCGCGGAAAACAACCAAATCTCAGTTTCTTCGCCTTTACCGCTACACCGAAGCAGAAAACATTGGAGGTATTTGGTGAAATTGGTCCCGATGGGAAGCCGATGCCATTCCACCTCTATTCCATGCGCCAGGCTATAGAAGAAGGTTTTATCCTTGACGTCTTGGAAAACTACACAACATATAAAACATACTTCCGTTTGTCTAAAGCTATTGAGGACGACCCGGATATTAATAAACGCAAGGCCAGCAGGGCTATTGCGCGTTTTCTTTCTCTGCATCCGCACAATCTTGCTCAAAAAACAGAAGTTATGATTGAACATTTTCGTCAGTGCACGATGAAGAAAATCGGCGGCAAGGCAAAGGCTATGGTTGTCACAGCATCACGGCCACATGTTATCCGATACCAGAATGAGTTTGACCGTTACATAAAAGAAAAAGGATATACCGATATAAAAACACTTGTGGCCTTTACACCATTTACCGATAGAGAAACAGGACTAAAATATACAGAATACGAGATGAATCGTTTTAGCGAGACTGAATTGCCAGAAAAATTTGCTACTGAAGAATATCAGCTTTTGATCGTTGCCGAAAAATATCAGACTGGCTTTGACCAACCTCTCCTTCACACCATGTATGTTGACAAAAAATTAGCAGGGGTTAAGGCGGTGCAAACACTATCCCGTCTTAATAGAATTTTTCCCGGCAAGGAAGATACCTTTGTGCTCGACTTTGCCAATGAAGAGCAGGAAATCATCGATGCATTCCAGCCTTACTATGAGCAAACAACTATGTCTTCCACAACTGATCCGAATAAACTGTATGATTTGAAAAACAAGCTGGATGGTTTTCAGATAATTTGGCAAAGCGCGGTTGATGGATTCTCTAAAGTCTTTTTTAAGTCTCGTAACCTAAAAAACCCAAAAGATCATGCAAGTTTGAACGCATTTCTTGATCCAGCCGTTGATCGGTATAATCATTTAAAAACCGAGGAGCAGAAAGAGGATTTTAAGCACACTCTTACGGTATTTGTGCGCCTCTATTCATTCCTGTCACAGATAATGCCCTTTGGGGATATTGAACTCGAAAAGTTCTATGCTTATTCAAGATTACTATTGAACAAGCTTCCGAAAAGGGAAATCTCCGACAGGCTCAATCTCAACGATGAGGTGGCTTTGGAGTATTACCGGCTTCAGAAGATACGCGAGGGTAAAATTGCGCTTGAAAAAGATAAAGAAAGCCCACTTGAACCTATTAACGAGGCTGGGACAAAGAAAGAAAAGGATGAATACACAAAACTCTCCGAAATTATCGAGATACTTAATGAAAAATTCGGTACCAATTTTACCGAGGCGGACAGGTTCTTCTTCAATCAAATTGAGGAAGAACTGGTTGCCGATGAAAATTTGTCCCAGCAGGCAAAGAGCAACACAATGGGAAATTTCAAATATGGTTTTGAAGATGTTTTCCTGACAAAGCTCATTGAGAGGATGGATACAAACCAAGAGATTTTTGCAAAAATAATGGATGATAAAGCTTTTGGGGATGTGGTCAAAGACTGGATGTTGAAAAAGGTTTATCAGAGGTTAACAGAGGCTGTTTGATTTTGTGAATTACGCCATTATGCTTTTGAAACTAGCTTTTTACATATAATTTGTTAAGGTCATACGGTGTATTTTACCAATTGAACCTTATGACTCAAAACATTTTGATATTATGAAGATTATCTCATGTTTCAGGTCTGAAGAACTGGAAGCAATATCCAAGATTCTTGCTGACACAAACACTGGACTTACAGGAGCAGAAATTTATCATACATTGACCAAATGCCAAATACAAGATGTGGATCCCATAAATACTAAATGGAAACGGTTATATAATGCCTTCATAGAAGAACAGAACAAAAAGCAATATGGAAATCATGTAGTTGCTTTCATACACAAAGCAATGAATCCTGTGCAATATGTCCATTCTCCTACTTATTTTGAGGCAAAACGTCAAGAGTTAAACAAAGTGCTGGCATTCTCCGGTCTGCAACTCGAGAAGATGGAAAATTAAGGCATGTTAACAGAGTTAGTACAATATCGGAAGCAGAGGAAAGAGCTGATAAGCTGAAGAAGAATTTGGAAAATCGAGGTGTTCATCAAGATGTGCTCAAATTCTGTAAAGCAGAATTATTACAGGCTAATTACTTTCACGCAGTATTAGAAGCCACAAAAAGCGTTGCAAGCAAGGTAAGAAGCAAGTCTGGGTTAACATGCGATGGAGCCGAGTTAGCTACTTTAGCCTTTTCTTTGGGAAAGACAGGAAAACCAATTTTGGCAATCAATCAATTAATAACAGATACGGATGTTAGTGAGCAAAAGGGATTTATGAATCTTTTAATTGGCTTATTCGGTACATTTAGAAACCCTGTTGCACATGCAGAGAAGATATACTGGCTAATAAGCGAACAAGATGCACTTGATATTTTGAGCCTTGTTTCATTAGTACATAGAAAACTTGATATAGTTACAAAATTCCAACTTGCGTAACAACTTAAATGAAAAGGCTATTGAGAATATTAAGATTAACAAAATTTACATAATTAGCTTGATGTTTTGTGTATCCTAAATTTAAGAGTTCTGATAAATAAGTGGATGGTACCGGGGTTCTGGTATTGGCTTTCCATGAGTACGCGATGCCTCAAGCCAAGCCTCTTTTACTCTTAAAACTTCTTGTAGTGCTTCTTCTTGTGTTGCACCAAAGGCAGAACAATGTTTTAAGTCGGGGATATCTGCAATATACCCTGCATCTTCTTCGCTGTAAAATATGTTAATATGATAATCTCTCATTCCATTTTATCCTCCATTTTTAGATTATACCGCTCAATAATACGTAATAATTGCTTTACCTGGTACGGTTTTGCCTGTCCTTTGACATCTTGAAGGTTTATTAATTCTTGGACATCAGGATGTGTGTAAATATGATGACTACCGCTAACACGTGCTAACCGAAATCCAAATGCGTTTGCACACTCTGTTACTTCTGAAAATCGAATGTTTTTAGACCCAGAGAGTAGTTTTTGTAATAATTTATTCTTTTTCATAACTCAAGATAAATCTCATGCTCAGGTCATTCTTAATTATAAGCGGAATTCTATCATGTTGTATTGATTCTGTCAAATAGGCAATATTTATTATCGCAGCCGAAAAATATAGCTTCACAGGTTGGGTTAAGGAACGAAACCCAAGAACTTCATAAGACACAGCAAATTTTGTATTGTTTAATGAATGTGAGGTTGTAAACAAAAACTTCGTTTTACCTTCAAAGGTACGATCTAAAACCTTCCCAAATTCTTCAAGCGTTCTTGATTCATCCGTTACTATACGGTATTATAAGACCACTCTGGAAGGATTTTATAAATGATATTAAGCAATTCCAGAAGGAAAGCCATAAAGGTGAAAAACACCTTTGATGACGTACAATACCTTGCCCATGTAGACCTCATAGAGCTCAAGAAGACAAAAGAAGACAGAGAAAAAGCAACCCTAATCGTACAGTATGATAAAATACTTCTCGAAATTCCTATTTAAGTTTAAGGAGATGTTACTATGATTGAACGCATATCAGTTGATCCACGTATTTGCCATGGACAGGCTTGCATCAAGGGCACCCGTATACCTGTTCATCAGATACTACACATGCTAGCAAATGGAGATACCATTAATGAACTCTTGGAAGAGTACCCTTCCTTAAAGAAGGAAGATATTCTTGCCTGCTTTGATTATGCTGCTTCTTTGGCTGAAGAACAGATTATCCCGGACGAAATAGTAACATGAATATCTTCGTAGACGAAAATATTCCTTCGATGACCGTCAAGGAGTTAATAAAACTTGGCCATAATATCGTAGACATTCGTGGTTCAGATAAAAGGGGAATGATAGATGATGATATATGGAAATTCTGCCATGAAGAAAAGCGGCTCTTGATTACCACAGATAAAGGTTTTGCGCAGAAAAGGCATAAGAATCATTATGGCATCTTGATCGTTAGACTAAAACAACCAAATAAATTGAGAATACACCAAAAGGTTATGCAGGCAATAAACCGTTTTAAAGAGAAAGAGTGGACTGGTTTAACAGTTGTAATGCAGGATTTATTTCACACCATCAATAGAGCCAAAAAGTGAGGTGCTATTTGGAGAGAAATAAAAGCTTGCCGTATTTAACAGTAGGGAATTTTCGATACTGCCTATGGCATTTCTGGATACAATCCTGGAAGCGATATGAGGCGGAGAAGCTGATCATCCATCCTAAATTTTTATGATTACGAATATGTCATTCCGGGCCAAGCCCGGAATGACAGACAGTTGTAAACTTATGTCGCTATGTATATTCGGTGCATAATCCCTATTGTCTCATCTGATACCTCCACTGGCTTATACTATAGGTTTGATCTATGCAATCCTAAAAGCTCGCACTACTCTCGTATGCTTAATCCCTTACGATCTCTTTCTAGTAACCGCCTCTTCTCATCAACAATCAAACGGTACAGATTTTTTTAAGCCATTCGTTCTCTACCTTCAACTGACCTATCTGCCGATAAAGCTCATCTATTACCTTCTCCTTCTCGTAATTTCTCTCCCTTCCCTTGAAATATCTCTACCATCCCCTCTCGTGCCCGTTTCCGCCAATTTACTATCTGTGTCCTGTGTACTTCGTATGCTGACGATAACTCTGCTATCGTCTTTTCCCCTTTTATTCGAATGTCAGATTTTTCATTTCAACAACTCTTTAACGAAAAAAAATTGTTTTATAATCGAAATAAATATATAATCTTTCAAGTTTATTCCGACCAAATAATTGTTTTTAACAAACTATATAAAAAATTTGGAGCCTGAAAAATGTCATTTAAGGATAAGGATTTACCCGAAAATACTGGTAAAAACGTAAATAAAGAAACAGACCAGAGCAAAAAGGCCGGTAATGTTCCGGAAAAGAAGAAAAAGAAGAGAAAAATTATAATTCCTCTTATTCTCATACTTATAACGATAGTAATTATTCTTCTTTTGCGCAGAGATGCCTCGCCAATCCTTGAAATATCTCCATCAAGTTTGAACTTTGGAAATAAAGAGACGGAAATGGAGTTTACTATTAAAAATATAGCAAAGGCTGAAGGATTTTTCACGCCAGGCGTTAAACATTTAGAGTTTGATATTGATACCAGAAGCCTCCCAAACTGGATTATAGTTGATCCTACCACAGGCTCTGTATTGGAAAAACCTTCAAAAATTAGCGTGACAGTTAATAGGGATATCCTGCCTTACGGCAGTACGGTGAAAGAACTAAAGATTTTAACTAATGCAGAAAGTGGCGAGGTCCCAATATTAGTGCAAAAAGATGAGGAGAAATTGACTCTTATATCTCCATCGACAGGAGCGTCAATTTTTGTTGGCGACCCAAAGACTATAGAATGGACGGCAACTGCCGGAGTCAGTGAAAATGTAAACATCTTTCTCTATTCGAATGAGGTAAACATCGGAACGATTGCAGAAAACTATAATTTCAAGAAAGAAGGGGCTGCACAAGGCTCATTTAACTGGAAAGTGGATGATTTTATCAGGGAGGGCAATAACTATGCTGTTAGGATTGAGGATGCGAACAATCCTAAATTATTTGACATGGTAGGCCCAATAAAGATCATCCGGCCGCTTCGGGAAATTAAGGTGTTAAATCAGACAACAGACCACCAGTTTCCCAGCGCCGTTCAATTTGTATTTTCTTTAAGAGATCAGAATAATCACGCTATTTTATTTGATTCTAATCAGGTTGACTGGAAAAATATAAAAATTTGGGAGAACAAGAACGAGATTGATTATTTGGAAAGTCATGCGCTTCTCTATACTCAGGATGATTTCCAGTTACAGGTGATGATTGTGTTAGATTTTTCAGCGTCAATGTATGAGACGAACGAAGATATTGATAAGATGACATTGAGCGCTAAAGATTTAATTGACAGTCTTAACGAAACTCATCAGATTGGAGTGGTAGAATTCCATCGTCCAGATGAACCGCCAGCGCTTTTACATGCGTTTACTACGTATAAAAATATGGTAAAAAAGGCTATAGATAACTTTAGTTATGGCAAGATTTACCGCGATTTTTCAAGCTGCTGGGATGCCGTACAAACGGGTTTAAAACAATTTCCTGAAAAACCAGACCCTAACATTTTCAAAACGCTTGTATTCCTGTCAGACGGATTTGATAATAGCAGTTTTAGCACTCCGGATGACGTTATTGCTTTGGCGAAAGAAAGGGATGTACACATATACGTTACGGGAATAGGGCCTGGCAGTGAAGAAAAAGTGTTGGAGACCATTGCTCTTGAAACAGGAGGCACGTACGTTTTCTCAGAGAATATACATGTCTTACGTGAGAGATTTAAGCAGATAATCAAAGACGTAAGAGGTCAGTATAAGGTAAAGTACATTACCCCAAAAAAACCAGAGGACGGACGCTTTGTCGTGGAAAGTGAGACTACGTATAAGGGTGTTACCGCCACACCATTATTACACGACGAAATAGACCCGTCTTCTATTTTCAAGAAAACTATTGAGGGTATGATACGGTTTTCCGCCCCTTCCGTAATCGAAGACCATCAGGCTGAAATATTTATGTGGTGCGAACATGCGCCAAGATATGTTAACAAACTTCGTTTTTGGATAGGCATTGATAAACCTTACAACGTGGCGCTTACTTCATCTTACGATGGAGGGCTTTGCAAGAATTGGACGCTAAACAAAGAAACAGATGGCTGGTATAGCCTGAAATCTCCTGATACAACGAATGCCCGCTACAATCTCGCATTTGGAGCTTTCGGAACTATTTGCAAAATAGTCGTTACGGATATTTATGAGGATGGATTTAAGATTCCTTTTAAATTCGACAACTCAATTTACGACATTGGGCAAGCATTTTACGAAGAGGGAAATATGTCTCAGACACCAGATTGGTCAACTGATATTATTGTCGGGAACGTTGCAAGATGAGGGAATATATCATTATTTATCCATAAACTACCAGTTCATACTCCATACTTCCCAATCCTATCTCCTGCGCATAGCGAATTTGAATGGTATAATCAATATCAGGCCAGGCATCTTTGAAAAAATCCGTTCCCATGCGTTCCTGAATAATATCCGTTGTTGCCTTTTCAATAGCAACAGGGTCACAGGATGCCATAATACCGATATCCGCAATCTCCGGGTCATAGGCTGTATCCATACAGTCACAATGCCTGGTAATATGTGTCAGGAAATTGAAAAAGACTGTTTTCCCTGCCTTTCCCTTGAGAATGGCCAAACAGTATTCAGCTACTTTTTTTTGTAGATTAACCGTACTCTCATCCCAGGAAATCTCCACAGCATCAAACTGACATACGGCCAGACACTCACCGCAGCCAACACATATCCTGGGATCGATGATGGCATAGCGCTCACCCATTTTTATTGCTCCCACAGGACACCACCTGCCACATACACCACAGGTACTACACCGTTTTTTAAGAATTTGAGGAATAACGCCGGAATGTTGCGCCAATTTTCCGCCACGCGATGAGAGCCCCATCCCAATATTCTTCAACGTAGCTCCCATACCTGCCATCATATGCCCTGTTACGTGAGCAATTGAGATGATAACATTAGCTGCCCTGGCTATCCCCGCAACATAGGCATATTTGCATAATTTCTGATTAATCTCCACTTGTACATCATGCTCACCCCAAAGCCCATCTCCAATAAGAATGGGAGCGCCAATATTCTCGTAACGGAAGCCATGTTCATATGCATGAGAGATATGATCAACAGCATTGGCACGGCTGCCGGCATACAATGTGTTTGTTTCTATCAAAAAGGGCTTTCCACGATACTCTTTTACTTTATCTACAACAGCCTTTACAATAGGCGGCTTAAGGTGGCCGATATTCCCTTTTTCTCCAAAACTCGTTTTCACCGCCACCATATCATTTTTATCAATTGCATCTTTAAATCCTGCAAAATCAAATAGCCGGCTTATCTTTTGTGCATGAGAGGAAACGTCCTCACCATGTTCCGTTTTCATAAAATAAACCTTACTCTTCATGCTTTCTCTCCATAAGACAACAAGAATTCAAATTTGAAAGGAATCTTATTATAGTGTAAAGTATCAAAATATTCAATTTGACAAACAATACTTAGCATTCTAATATTTAGGCTAAATTTTCATATTCTTACCGATATTGTGAATCTTTAAATGTTAGTTACACAATCTATTATCAAGACAACCTCACAGTCTCCATTAAACCAAACAATACAATACCTGAAAGGTGTTGGACCAAAACGGGGTGAAATCCTTGAACGGCTGGGTATCCGCACCATTCGTGATGTACTTTACTATTTCCCGCGCGATTATAAGGATCACACGAAAATCCAAAAAATCTCCAAGGCAAAGATAGGCGCAAAGATTACTATTCAGGGCAAGGTACTCGGTGTACACGCCAGGATATCAAGAAACAGAAAACATATCGTTGAAGTCTTCGTTGGAGATGGAACAGGCACGATAGCAGCAACCTGGTTTAATCAACCTTTCCTTACCGATAAATTTCATATTGAAGATACCGTATTTTTACATGGAAAGGTAGGCGCATACAAATATCTGCAGTTATTAAGTCCGGAATATGAGATCGTTCAGAACGAAGATATCAGCGAGAAGGAAGGGAGTATTATTCCCATATATCCACTTACTGAACATATGAGTCAAACCCACTTCCGGAAGATTGTAGAAGAGGCAGTGCGCCATTTTACCGGTCATGTTGAAGAGATAGTACCCAAAGAACTCATGAAAAAAAATCGATTAATACCTATCCAGGACGCTCTAAGAGATATCCATTTTCCCAAAACATTTGAGCATTTGAAACATGCAAAATCCAAACTTATCTACGATGAGTTATTTATCCTTGAAATAGCTATGGCGCTCAGAAGGTGGAGTATAAAAGAAGAAACGGGAATCTCATTCAAAGCAGGACCTAATGTCGATACCCATATTAGAAACCTCATACCTTTCACATTAACAAATGCACAGGAGCGGGTAATCCATGAGATTAAGAATGATATGCGCAGCAGTAAACCGATGAACCGATTACTTCAGGGAGATGTAGGCTCAGGCAAAACTGTTGTGGCAATTTATGCAATCCTTATTGCCATTGCCAACGGTTACCAGGCTGCATTTATGGCCCCTACTGAAATACTGGCTGAACAGCATTTTCATACCCTTAAAAAATACCTTATGTGTTCACATGTCAGGATACGATTATTGACAGGAGAATCGCATGCCAGGTATAAAAAGAGCGATCTTGAGCAGGTCAAAACCGGGCAGGTCGATTTAGTTATTGGAACTCACGCCCTTATTGAAGAAACTGTCCAATTCAGAAAGCTAGGCCTCGTAGTAATAGACGAGCAGCATAAATTCGGTGTGGTACAACGCTTGAAACTCAAGGAAAAGGGATCTTGCCCCGATGTACTCATCATGACAGCAACCCCTATCCCTCGCACCCTTTCCCTCACTTTATTCGGTGATCTGGACATTTCAATACTGGATGAAATTCCACCAGGACGTTCTCCTATTAAGACCTTGTGGATACCCAATGGTAAAGAAAAAAATGCCTATGACCTGATCCGGAGCGAAGTTGCTAAAGGCAGGCAGGTTTTTGTTGTTTATCCCCTCGTTGAGGAATCAGAGGTTCTTCATCTGAAAGCCGCTGTAACAGAGGCAAAAAGACTGCAACATGATATATTTCCAAATCTCAGGATAGGTTTGCTTCACGGGCAAATGAAATCTGGAGAAAAGGATAAAATTATGACAGATTTCAAAGAAAAAAGGTACGACATACTCGTCTCTACAATAATCATCGAAGTCGGTATCGATATACCGAATGCAACCATAATGGTTATAGAACACGCCGAGCGCTTTGGACTCGCTCAGCTTCATCAACTCAGGGGACGCATAGGCAGGGGCAATGATCAGTCATATTGCCTGCTTTTTGGATATCCCAAAACACCGATATCACATGAGCGGCTGAAGATTATGACAAAAACCTGCGATGGATTCAAAATTGCAGAGATGGATTTCAGGCTCAGGGGGCCAGGGGAATTCTTCGGCACCCGTCAACACGGGTTGCCGGAACTCAGGATAAGTGATCTCATAAGAGACTTTCCCATACTCGTGCAGGCCCGTAAAGATGCCTTTGAAATCATTTCCAAAGATCCGCATCTTGCTTCAGAGACACATCAAAAGATGAGACAAAAAGTCCTGGAAACTTTTCGGAACAGATTGGAACTTATTCATATAGGATAGCAGTTCTCAAGCGCCCGATAATCTTAATCCAAATCTCTTCTGCTCCACCACTTCACAAGAAAAAAAGAAAACAATCATCAACCCGGTGAAGATAAAATTATACATAACCCTGGCCCGAAAAATATGAGCCATGTTACAGAGGTATACTGGCACAGGAGTGTGCTATGGCACACGGTGATAAACTCATAATGACATAGCGCTTTATTCTCTTATCATTCTATCGCTAGAAATATAGTAACATACACTAAACCTTCGGCAATTTTAAGATACAGGGAAGCAAGGCTTTAGCCTTGCCTCCCTGCCAGAATTCCATGGGCCGGAACTTTTTGAATAACATATTTCTCAAAGGTATTCATTTTGCTTACAGGTACATACATGATCGTTCGGCTATTGGAGACGTGATGAAGGGCTACGGTTACCCGGTCGTTCATCGGGAAAGGTTACATGCCGACCTCTCTCCTGGTACACTGTCAATAGAATTCATGATAATACGATTTGTATCGGTTCAACTGCATGGGGCTGGGGTATTGTCCGAAGCAATCCCCCGGACATTTCACAAGAGATTGCTTCGGGAAAATACCCATCGCAATGACACATACGAGAGAGTCTATTATGATAAATTAAGTTGACAGTGTACCAGCCGAGCGATTAAGTTTTTATATTTTGTTCTTAATTTTGAAAGGGGGCACATCATGGCAAGAGAAATTACAAAATGGTCACGCTTACCATCTATTACTTCACTACAGAATGAAATGAATCAGATGTTTGACCGGTTTTTTGGTGGTTGGGGTTCAACCGAACCTTTAATGGAAACCGGTATGTTGGCTCCGCCTGTTGATCTATCGGAAACAACAGATAAAATTATCGCAAAAGCAGAGGTACCAGGAGTTAACCCAAATGAAATAAATATTGCAATACAAAATAATACCCTTTTAATTAAAGGTGAGAAAAAAGAAGAGAAGGAGGAAAAGGGAAAAAGTTTCTATCGTATGGAAAGGCGCTACGGAAGTTTCGCACGTACCATTGAACTTCCCACTTCTGTGGACCCGGATAAAATAACGGCAGAGTACAAACATGGTGTGCTTGAGATTACCATGGAAAAGAAAGAAGCAGTAAAACCAAAACAGATTTCAGTAAAGGTTGGCTAAACAAAAAAGTAAAGAAGCATAGAAGTAATTGCAATAGCAGCGGTCTCAATCCTCAAGGTAGAAAGACCTATACTGATGGGCACAAAACCTGCTTTCTTTGCCATTTCAATTTCCGTATAAGTAAAACCCCCTTCAGGACCTATGAGACAGATAATCCTCTTGAGAGAAGGATATTCGTTCAATACACTCTTTAATGTTTTGGTATGGGTTTCTGTGCATGCGATGAGTGAAAGATCGTAATTACCGGCAGTTTTTATTAAGCTATCCAGAGGCATTACATCTTTTATTTTTGTAATAGAATTTCGTTTACATTGTTTCGATGCCTCAATAACTATTTTGTCCCATTTTTCTATCTTTGCTTCGGACCTGTCCCGGATATCGACAACGCTTCGTTCACAGTGGATTGGAATCAGAGTCTTTACCCCTAACTCTGCACATTTTTGGATTAAAAAGGTTGCAAGTTTCCCTTTAGGAATAGAAAAAGCAATAGTGATATCGACAGGCGCCTCCCTGTCAACAGCATTCGATCGTTCAATACATACTTTCAATGTATCATGGAATATTTCCGTAATACGGGCAAGATATTCAAATCCTTCTCCATCAAAGAGGGTTATTTTAGCTCCTAACTTTGCCCGTTTGACGTGTAAGATATGATGTGCTTCCCTGCCATCAAGCCAAATTTCATTCGTTGCAGGAGCGTTTGGTATGTAAAAACGATCTTGATGCATCTTTATCAGGAAAGAATTTCTAAACTAACGCTGCTGTATGCGCAGCAAGGCTTTGTTCTCTCGCAAAGTTGATTATGGTATGATTAGGACACACCTCCACACATTTTCCGCATGAAGTGCATTTATTATAATCGATTACGGCAAGGTTATTCTGGACATGGATAGCATCGTATGGACAAATCTTTTCACATTGCTTACAAGCAATACAAGAATCCTGACAGATCTTTTTAGCAACAGCCCCCTTATCGAGGGATTTGCATCGTACGTGTACCATCTTTGATTCAGGTACTATGCTGATGATCTTTCTTGGGCAAACCGCCGCACACTTTCCACAACCCGTACAGCGCTCCTTTATCACCTGAGGAAGACCATCCTTGCCCATATACATTGCTTCGAATTTGCAGGCTTCTACACACGTGCCCAAACCAAGACAACCATAATCGCACCCGAGAAATCCACCGCCTACAATATGCGCAGCACGGCAATCCTGAATTCCATCATAAGTAAATTTATCTTTAACACCCCTTGCATGGCACATCACAACGGAGATAACACGTTCTCTATTTTCGAATTTTACCCCCATGATATTTGCCACGAGTTTTGCTACAGCAGCCTGTCCCACCGTACAGCCACTTACGGGAGCTTTACCTTCCACAACAGCCTGGGCAAAACCACCACAACCAGGCTGACTACATGCCCCGCAGTTTGCGCCGGGAAGTACTTCGTTAATACTATCAATGCGCGGATCGACCTTTACCGCGAATTTATCTGATGCAATGGCCAATCCTATTCCAAAGACCATGCCTAATATACTTAATGTTATCGCAGCGCCTAATATTAAATCCATTTTGCTTCCCCACAAATGAGTTATTCAAAAATGTCTTTTAAATCTATTTCTAATCCCTCTATTATCCTGGATTTCACTATTCCTTCTTTTTTAGATCTGCAGAACTCCGAATACGATCCCTTCTCTAAAGTCAATATTTCGATAGCTTTTTCATCAGGAAATACCAGCCAATATTCCTTTACGCCATATTTTCTATAGATTTCTTTCTTTTCTACGGTATCATAAAAAGAAGAAGATGGAGATATTATTTCAATAATAAGGTCAGGCGTCCCCTGTATCGCATTTCTACCAATGATACTTTTATTTTCATTTCTAATAAAAATGATATCTGGTTGAAATATTTCATCATCATCAAAAATTACATCCGTTGGAGCATTAAAAACCCTTCCGAGTCTTTTTCCCTTTACCCAACTCCATAGTAAAGTTCCTAAATTCATGGACACACCCTGATGATCTGGCGATGGCGCTGGAACCATATGCAATTCCCCATGAAAAATCTCGTAGCGATTGTTATCATCTATCTTTAGATAGTCAGCGTATGTTATTTTTCTTTTATCAGTTATAGATGCCATCGCTTCTTCCTTCATTTAATTACGTATGATACACTGGAGACTTGGGATCCTACGGATATCGCCATCTGTAAAAACACAGAACATAGACAATTAGTTCCATTAAGCCATAGTCCCAATCATTCTATGGATTGCTTGCCCTGCGGGCACCATTGGGAAGACATTCTCACTTGGGTCTACTCTGAAATCCATAATAACAGGACCATAGAGAGAAAATGCTTTTTCTATCGTCGGCCGGACATCTTCCTTCTTTTCAACCAGGAATCCTTTTGCGCCATATGCCTCTGCTAACTTAACGAAATCCGGATTGCCGTCAAGATTAACACCAGAATAACGCTTGTTATAAAATAATTCCTGCCATTGCCGTACCATTCCAAGATATCCGTTATTCAATATAGCTATTTTCACAGGAATATTTAAACGAACAACCGTACTGAGTTCCTGAATATTCATTTGAATACTGCCGTCTCCTGCAATATCTACCACAATTTTATCGGGACACCCTAATTGAGCCCCTATAGCAGCAGGGAAACCATAACCCATAGTACCAAGCCCACCAGACGAGAGAAAAGTACGCGGTTTTGTAAACGTAAAAAATTGAGCCGCCCACATCTGATTTTGCCCTACTTCTGTCGTAATAATAGCGTTACCTCTGGCTACATCACAGATTTGTTCAATTACATATTGGGGTTTGATTACATTTCCATTATTATTGTAAGATAATGGGCTTTTTTCTTTCCAATGCCTGATTTTATCAAACCACTCTCTTCTCTCAACAAAATGGATATATTTTTTCAACTCTTTCAAAATATTTTTTGCATCGCCTACAACCGGAATATCTACCTCGATGCTCTTACTAATGGATGACGGATCAATATCAATATGAATAATTTTCGCATCGGGGGCAAATTCATCAATTTTCCCTGTAATACGGTCATCAAATCGTGCGCCAATCGCTATCAGAACGTCGGATTCGGTTACAGCAAAATTTGCGTAAGCAGTACCGTGCATTCCTAACATCCCCAAAGATAAGTGATGGTCTTCAGGAAAGCCTCCGAGACCCATAAGAGTCGTGGTTACCGGAAGGTTTCCTTTTTCCGAGAACTCAAGCAATTCCTTTGAGCAATCGGAGGCAATGATGCCTCCACCTGTGTAGACAACAGGTCGTTTAGAATTATTGATAACTTCAGCAGCAATCTTGATTTGGCGAATATTTCCTTCGTATTTGGGCTTATAGCCTGGTAAATTAACCTCTGCTGGTATTATCTCCTCGCACTTCTCCATAGTAATATCCACAGGTAAATCAATCAGTACGGGACCCCGGCGCCCTGTATTCGCTATATAAAACGCCTCCTTTACAATCCTTGCAAGGTCTTTAATATCTTTTACGAGATAACTGTGCTTCGTTATAGGGCGGGTAATACCGATGATATCAGCTTCCTGAAAGGCATCATTCCCGATAAGAAATGTTTTTACTTGTCCTGTTATAGCCACGACAGGGATAGAATCCATGTAAGCCGTGGCAATAGCGGTAGCCAGATTTGTAGCGCCAGGCCCTGATGTGGCAAGACAAACACCTACTTTACCGGTAGCTCTGGCATATCCGTCTGCTGCATGACCAGCGCCCTGTTCATGTCTGGTTAAAATAAATTTTATGGGAGATTCAAATAATACATCAAATAATGGCAAAACGGCGCCACCGGGGATTCCAAAGACATACTCAACCCCTTCCCGTATTAAAGCATCTACTAAAATTTGTGAACCTGTCTTAATCATTACTTTTCTATATTATGAAAGATTATGGAAATATTCATTAAAATATAAAACATAATAAACATTAACTCTATTACAAGAAAAAGCGATTGCAGCATCCACCGCTTTCAGGATATGTTTCAACAGGAGTGCGTAAATTTAGTTAAACAAGTAGAAACCTATTTACAAATTTATAATCTGGCATGAATTTTGGCTGTTGACAGGGTCAATTCAGCATAAAACCGATACGCCTTTACTTATCAGTTTTTTCCTGTTCCATGTCCTCATCCAAATCTACATAATCTAAGTCTTCCATATCCTCGTACTTTGGTGGCTTATATCCGGGTTTTTTAGACTTTTCAACCTCCTCGTTATAAGCTTTAAGGACTTTTTCCTGAATCTCTTCCCTGCATTTTGAATTTATTGGGTGTGCCGTATCCGCATGCAACTTTAATCTGCCCGCGCCTTTAGATGCGCGTTTTTCATCAAGTTTTGAACCACAATCGTTACAATGTTGTGCCATTAAATGGTTTTTTCCACCACATTTAGGACATCTATCCGTAAGCTTTCTGCTCGGCATAGCCACAAACGCCCCTTTGTGTCCTTCGATAACCTTTAGATCCCTTACGACAAAATCATTATCTATCGTAATGCTACAAAATGCCTGTAATCTATTTCTCTTCGCTTCTGTTAACTTTACTCTGACTTCAGTAATATTCACAATCTTCCCCCTTCCCGCTCCTTAACAGTGTCATCGAAATCGCTGGTTACCACAAACACATCACCGATATTAAGCATCTTTATTGTCTGTTCAATCTCCTTTTGGTCACATCCTCCTTTACATAAACCATATAAGGCCGAGCCGCTTCCTGATAAGAGTGTACCACAAAAATCAATCTCTGCTAAAGTCTTTTTTATCTTCTCAAGCCCCGGATAAAGTCTAAAAACTACTTCTTCTAAACGATTATGTAAATAAGCACCTAATTTTTCCGGATTCCCTAATAGTAGTGTCTGCAAGAAAAAATTAACATCTTTTAAATTTTTTGTCAAGTTAATTTTAAAATTTTCATAAACCGTTGTGGTACTTATCTCAAACTTTGGATAAATTATTACATAATTGTATTTTACATGCAATGGATAAGGGATAATTATCTCTCCTCTCCCTTTACATATCGCTGTATTTCCAATAACAAAAAAGGGAGTATCAGACCCTAATTTTCCGGCTAGCGATATAAGTTTTTTTTCATCATATCCAAGCTGCCATAAGTTGTTTAGCCCAACCAAAGTAGCTACAGCATCACTGCTTCCACCGCCAAGACCTGCACCGATCGGTATTTTTTTATCTAAATATATTTTTACACCTCTGGAAATTCCAGATTCTTTTTGAAGTAAACGCACCGCTTTTAAAACAAGATTATCTTCACCGGTAGTGAGCCTGGGATTTGAACAAGAGAATTCTATACCTTTTTCATGATTCTCCAGAAAAATGTAATCAAATAAACTAACTTCTTGCATAACCGTTTCGATTTCATGATAACCGTCTGGCCGTTTACCCAATATTTCAAGAAACAGATTAATCTTTGCAGGTGCAGCAACCTTTATCTTCCCTTGTTCTTTCCATATTCTCATATATTACCTTTTCTCTTTGTATCTTAGCGTCTGACTGGTTAACAGTACTATGCTTTAAAAAATGAAAGCTGCGTATCACCATAAACCCGGGTATCGAATAGTTCTAAACAAGAAGCTTCTGGCGGTATGGTAAATTCCATGGTTCTATGCTGTAATATTATGAGACCATCAGGTTGTATGATACGTTTATTACATAAGGATGAAAACACGATGAAGAGTTTATTCATATAGGGGATTTTTTCGATACATGGATATGGCGGACTGGCAAGGACGAGGTCAACTTCTCTCTTATTTTCCTCAAGATATCGAACAATTTCAAACACATCGTATTGTAAGACCTGTGCCTTATCTTGAAGCTTAGTTGTCTCAAGATTTTTCTTAATAACCTGGATTGCTGATTTCTCTCTTTCTACAAAAATACAAAACTTTGCTCCACGGCTCAATGCCTCTATTCCGATTGCTCCTGTGCCCGCATACAGATCAATAATTCTGCTGCCTGGAATAACATGTGAAAGTATACTAAAAAGAGAGCCTTTCACCCTATCCAGTATAGGTCTCGTCTTATCCCCCTTTACAGAACAAAGGGGCATACCCTTCGCGCTGCCCGCAATTACCCGCACAATATACTAACTATAATAAGTAATGAAACAAATAACCTTTTCTCGTGAATATTATATTACCTGGTCTCATAAAAACATGATAAGTATATTTTTCAATTAAGTCAATTCTAAATTCTATATTGACATATACAAGATATAATTTATAATTTTATGTCTTACATTAAATCCTGAAGCTATTCCGAATAATAGCAATTTTAAACAAGGTGCTCTATAATTATGGTTGGCAATTTAGAAAAAGAATTAGTTCCTCTTCGGGAACGTTTACTCCATCTCGGAGATTCTCTTTGACTTAGAGAATAAAAAAAAAGAACTGTCCACCTTAGAAGAACAACTCTCTTCTCCCCACTTTTGGGAAAACAAAGATAAGGCTCAACAAACTATCCGGAGGTTAAAATCTCTTAAGGGAATTCTTTTACCTCTTCACGAATTGCAAAAGACATTCGATGACATAGAATGCTTATCCATTCTCGCAGAGGAAGAACAAGACGAGCAGGTAGAAGCTGAAGTTGTTGGTGATATTAAGTCATTTACCCAAAAGCTTGAAAAGTTCGAATTGCGTACTATGCTTGGCGAGCCCCGCGACCATTGCAATGCGTATTTAAGCATTTATGCAGGAGCCGGAGGAACAGAGGCTTGTGATTGGGTGTCCATGTTATTTCGGATGTATAGCCGCTGGATTGAAAAAAGCGGATATACATTCTCTCTTATCGATGTATTACCAGGTGAAGAAGCTGGGATCAAAAGAATCACCGTCCTTATAAAAGGTGATTATGTTTATGGATATTTAAAGTCTGAAATTGGGGTGCATCGTTTAGTACGAATTTCCCCCTTTGATGCAAATGCCAGAAGGCATACATCTTTTGCCGCAGTCGATGTACTACCGGAAATTGAAGAAGAGGAAGAGATTGAGATTAATGAAAATGACTTACGGATAGATACCTATCGGGCATCCGGAGCGGGCGGTCAACATGTCAATAAAACATCATCTGCTGTCCGTCTTACGCATATATCTACTGGTATTATCGTACAATGCCAGAGTGAACGCTCGCAGCATCAGAACCGAAGGATGGCTTTAAATATGTTGAAAGCAAAATTGTATCAAATAAAAGAAAAAGAAAAAGAGAAAGAACTTTCTATGGCTTATGATGAGAAAGGAGAAATTGCATGGGGCCATCAAATCCGCTCATATGTATTGCAACCTTATTCTCTTGTTAAAGATTTGCGTACCAATAAGGAAACAGGAAATACCCAGGCCGTATTGGATGGAGAAATCGATGAATTTATGGAAGCATATTTAAAGTGGAAAATGCTAAAAATCAGTTAAATATATTTTAAGGAAAATTAGAGAACATTATGATTACATTAAAAAACGATGATCCGGAAGTTTGGCGCGCCATACAAGATGAAATAGAAAGACAAAAAAATACCATTGATTTAATTGCATCAGAAAACACCTGCAGTATCGCGGTACAAGAAGCACAGGGGTCATCGATGACCAATAAATACGCCGAAGGGTATGCGGGAAGACGATGGTATGCCGGATGTGGAAATGTGGATACCGTAGAACGTTTAGCAGTTGAAAGAGCAAAACAAATTTTTGGAGCTGAACATGCTAACGTACAACCTCATGCAGGTTCACAAGCTAACATGGCTGTTTGTTTCTCGGTACTAAAGCCAGGCGACCGTATGTTGGGAATGGATTTATCTCATGGCGGACATCTCACCCACGGATTTAAAAAGAATTTCTCAGGGATGATGTATGAGATAACCCATTACGGCGTAAAAAAGGACACGGGCTACATCGACTATGATGAGTTACGAAACATTGCCCTTAAAACGAAGCCTCACATAATCATTGCCGGCGCAAGCGCATATCCAAGAATACTCGACTTCCCAAGATTCAGAAAAATTGCGGATGAGGTTGGAGCTTACTTTATGGCCGATATTGCCCATATTGCCGGGCTTATCGCCGGAGGCGCTCATCCCAGTCCGGTTCCCTATGCAGATTTTGTTACCACAACAACCCATAAAACACTTCGGGGACCACGAGGCGGTTTGATCTTATGTAAATCAAAATATGCGAAAAAGATCGATTCTGTAGTTTTCCCTGGAATTCAAGGTGGACCATTCATGCACGTTATTGCAGCAAAAGCGGTTGCATTTAAAGAGGCCATGACCGAGGAGTTTAAACAATGCCAACACCAAACGGTAAAGAATGCAAGGGCAATGGCACAGGAATTTGTAAAAAGAGGATACAACATTGTATCGGGCGGAACGGATAATCATCTCTTTCTGATCGACCTCCGAAACAAGGGTATTACGGGGAAAGAAGCTCAGTTATCATTAGAAGCAGCCGATATTATCCTGAATAGAAATACGATTCCCTTTGATGAAATGGGCGCAAGTGCAAATGAACCGAACGGTATCCGTATTGGAACGCCTACGATAACCTCAAGAGGCATGAAAGAAGCTGATGCCGTGAAAATAGCGGACTGTATTGATAAAATCCTCTCACAACCCCACGATATGCAAACAAAGGAAGCTGTTCGAAAAACCATCAGAGATCTTTGTTCGCAGTATCCATTATACAAGGAAAATGCCTGCCAGACTTCGAAATAGCAATTCTTTAGTAACATTGAGTGCTTTAAAAGGGCTGGAGTAATCCAGCCCAATTTTTTATCGTTATCAAAATGACCTCGAGATCGTCACGAAAAATAACTGTTATTGGCAACGGTGGATGGGGAACTACTCTTTCAATCCTGCTCCATAAAAAGGGTTATGAGGTTACCCTTTGGGGCGCTGATGCATCGTATGTAAATTATCTGAAAGAGAAAAGAGAAAATGTTAAATTTTTAAAAGGCATTCCCATCCCTTCCGGAATCTGTATTACTTCTGATATCTCAAAAAAGTTACTCGATGCAGAACTCATCATATCTGCAACACCAACTCCCTACCTGCGTTCTGTACTTATGAAATTTAAAGATCTACTTGTTTATCGTGTACCTATTGTTAGCGTTACAAAAGGAATTGAAAATAACACCCTTCTGAGACCCAGCCAGATCATCGCTGATGTTGTTGGAAAACAATCTGTTTCCTTACTTCTCGGCCCAAGCCATGCAGAAGAAGTAGCGCGTGAATTGCCCACAACGACTGTCGCATCTTCGCAGGATGCGGGTTTAGCACAATTCGTTCAAGAGGTTTTCACCACAGATAGGTTTAGAGTGTATACAAATCCCGATATGATCGGTGTCGAGTTAGGCGCAGCGATGAAAAACGTAATTGCTATCGCATCTGGTATTTGCGATGGCTTGAGATTTGGCGATAATTCTAAGGCAGCCCTTATTACCCGCGGATTAGCAGAGATTAGCCGTCTGGGTATCATTATGGGAGCACAGAGAAGCACCTTCGCAGGACTTACCGGATTAGGCGACTTAATAACGACCTGTATTAGCCCGTACGGACGAAACCGCTGGGTCGGAGAACAAATTGGAAAAGGAAGAAAATTGTCTGAAATCCTAAAGAGTATGGAACAAATTGCAGAAGGTGTTTGGACGACAAAATCTGTTACAGCGCTTTCAAACAGATGGAACGTAGAAATGCCAATCACAAAAGAGATCTACAATGTACTTTTCACCGATAAAAGTCCGCTCGATGCGGTAAGCAATCTCATGATGCGCACTCCAAAATCTGAAGTGGAAGAGTTAATCTGAATATAGTCCTTGATCTTCCGTTTTCTCAGTTACCATTTTTTCCATCTCTTCAATCATTAACCCCTATTATTAAGCTTTCATTCCTTTGATAATGTATGCAATCATATACAGGGAGTATTTTTTTATAACGATTATGAGATATTATGTAAATATTTATGATATATCTACTTAAAAATAAATATATAAGATCTATGTATGTATATACCTACATAAAACCTAGAGTGTTTCCTTCAAACATAAAATAAATACCATTAGAATACCTCTTATGATTATCATAAGTATGTGTTGTTAAGTTATTTATAGAAAAAACTTATATATTTTCTTAAATTTTTCTGTAAAAGAACATTTTGGCAAATGTATTGCGCTATCAGGGCAGAGAAGCATTATTCCACTCCAGACATCACCGGAATTAATAAGTCCTGCAGAGATAATTCAAAAAATAAAACGAGAAAAATTCTCATCAAGATCTTATTTTTCGGAACACTTAGTATGTTAGAATAACAAAAGCATGAGGTAACATTATTATGATGATAAGCAGAATAAATAAATTACTACAAACTGCCCGGAGGCTTAAGAAGCTATTTGACCGAAAGATACTTATTTTGCATTATCATCGTATAACTGAAGAGCATTCAGATCCCAATTCTTTATGTATAACCCCACAAAATTTCTCTGATCACCTGGAGATTTTGCAAAAGTACGCCCGGCCAATACAACTACAGCAATTGATTAAAGCGTTCCATAATAAAAATCTCCCGCATAAATCGGTAGCAATTACCTTTGATGATGATTATGCGGATAACCTCCATAATGCCAAACTATTGCTGGAATGCCACGATATCCCGGCAACGATGTTCCTTACTACCGGATATATTGGAAAGATGTGTGATTTCTGGTGGGAGGAACTGGATAATCTATTGCTACAGCCAGATATGTTATCAAAGACGCTTCGCTTAAGTATGAATAAAAATATTAACCAATGGGAATCGAGTAAAGCAGTTCAGAGCTATCATGAGGACTATTGGAACTATCGCCGTTGGATGAATTGGGAAAAAGACGATCCTTGTGCCCGCCACGTCATTTATCTCTCCCTTTATGAACTGTTACACCATTTGTCAGAAGAAGAACAACAAGAGGTAATTGACAAACTGTTACTGTGGGTTAATATCAGGTCAACCGATACTGATCAACAAACTCCTGACTCTCTCTCATTTGAGGATGTATACGCCCTGGCACAAGGAAAACTTATTGAGATTGGGGCGCATACCGTAACACATCCAATACTTTCCACACTCCCACTGGCTACGCAACGAAAAGAGATACTTCAAAGTAAAGCGTATCTTGAAGAGATACTGAGCCGTCCAATAACAAGTTTTGCATATCCTTATGGCAGAGAGTGCGATTATACGGAAGAAACAGTCACCCTTGTGCAAGAAGCCGGATTTCATTGTGCTTGTACGAATGCTTCTGGTATTATTGGAAGAGATACAAACTGTTTTCAGTTACCTCGCATCCAGATATATAATTGGAATGGGGAAGAGTTTTCTCAGCAATTATCGAGATGGCTTAATTTCCAATAATACTATATTTTATTTGACATAAAATGCTATACTTGAATATAATTAATAAATAAGTATGTATAATCTGTTATTCCACACAAACAAGTTGCACTTAAAGTTTTGCGAGAAGACGTGGGATAAGATATACATAGTCAAAATCAAAACGACAAAGGCAAACCCTGAGTGATCAGGGGACGCAAAGTAAAGGATCTTTAATCATACTGGTAGAGGCGTATCATGATACGCCTCTACCAGTATGATTAAAGATAGCCCTACCACCGAACATGATAAATATATTTGAAATAAATCAGAGAACCTTACTCTGAGAATATTTGACTTAATATTCTCAGAGTAAGGTTTTTGTGTTTTAAGAGTGCGTGTAGGAACAACATCAAAACAAATCTTAGTTGAATGGAATATAATAGATGTCACAAGTTAGCATAATTATTCCTACGTATAATCGTGTTAAGCTTCTCCACTCGGCAATTACCAGTGTATTAAATCAGACATTTCAGGATTTTGAGATAGTTGTAATAGATGATGGTTCACAAGATAATACGCAGGAAATTGTAAAGAATTTTCATGATGAGAGAATACGGTATATACGCCATAAGGAAAATAAAGGAGAAGCCGGTGCCAGAAACACGGGAATAATAAATTCACATGCTGAATACATAGCATTCTTAGATGACGATGACGAATGGTTACCGGAAAAACTCCAGCTACAAGTTGATTTATTAAAAGATAGCGAATCCAAAGTTGGATGTATATATACGGGTTATTTAGTAGTAGATACAACGAAGGGAAAAATATTACGCCGAAGGATTCCCATAAAACGAGGAGACATTTATCACGATATATTTGTAAGAAATTATATTGGAGTTCCCTCTACTGTTATTCTCAGAAGAGAATGCTTTTACAAGGTAAATTTATTCGATGAGAACATAATCTTTGGAACCGATTATGATATGTGGATCCGGATTGCAAAAGAATTTCATTTTGATTATATAGAAAAACCTCTCGTTAAGTATTACATTCACAAAAATAGACTTTCTGCTAATTTGGATATACAAATTAAAGGATTTGAAACAATTCTGAAAAAATACAATCAATTTTTCACCTTAAATAATAAAATTTACTGTCATCAGTATATATATCTTGGCTTACTGTATTGTTGCACCGGAAATTTCAAAAAAGGAAGAGAAATATTTTTTAAAACAATACGGCTACGTCCATTTGGAATAAGAAGTTATCTGGGCCTTGCGCTCTCCCTTTTCAGTACAGATAATTTCAGGAGAATAAGAAATTTAATAGAAAAATTTCTCTTGTACCGCAAAAATCAGACCCCATTTTAAGACTAAAACATTAAGAGCCTAAATTTTGTAATGGAACACAAATTTATCATTTACCATTTTCTCCCAAATAATTTATAACAATAATTATCTTGATAACAAGATATATCTTTGATATACATTAAGTTAGGGTATTTCTTAGAATATCGTATTTTTACATAAAGATGTCTCCAACCGATTTAAATCTTGCTTATCCTTCTGAAAGAAGTATTTCTACCTTACATAAGAAGTCACACCATAGGAGTTCATTGGTCTACCACGTGGACTTACTATACCACCTCGTGCGTCGCGATTTTACTTTACGTTATAAACAATCGGTACTTGGCGTCCTTTGGTCACTTGTGATCCCCTTAGCTCAACTCATCGTACTAGTATTCCTCTTCGATATCGTTGTCCCACTGAAGATTGAAGCCTATCCGGTTTTTGTCTTCTGTGCTTTACTGCCATGGACGTGGTTCAGCACATGTTTGGGTTCAGCAGGTAATCTCTTTATTCATAATCGGGATTTAGTTCGACGGCCCAATTTTGCACCCGCTATTCTTATTATTGTGAATACCCTATCAAACTTACTGAATTATGTAGTAGCCATGCCGATACTTTTTGGCATGTTAATCTTTTACGGCAAAACTCTGACATGGGCTTTATTAACCCTTCCCCTGCTTATCCTCATCCAGGGCATTTTGATTGTTAGTCTTGGTTTAACGATTGCAACCCTGAACGTCTTTTATCGTGATATACAGCATATGATGAGCATGATGCTTATGCTACTGTTCTATCTGACTCCTGTTTTTTATCGTTCCCAGTCGGCTGTTGAAAATTATCGTATCTTGTACACGTACAGCCCGCTTGCAATATTAATCCAGAACTATCGGGCAATCTTTCTCTACGGCACATTCCCCGAATGGAATTCATTACTCATTGCCGGCATTATAAGCGTTGTTCTCTGCTGCTTCAGTTACCTTATGTATTGTCGTTACCTTCACGATGTCATCGATACCATTTAGTTAAGCGATTATTCGAGGAGTATGGGGTGTCTGCCGTTCTCACTGTAGAATCTGTCTCAAAGCAATTTAAAATCCAGCGCAATCGTCCTGTTTCCCTCAAAGAATCTATAATCTGGTGGTTCCATAACCGTTATAATACCAGCAATAACAGATTTTGGGCGCTCCGCGATATTAGTTTTTCAGTAGAGCAAGGTCAGGTATTGGGTATTATTGGCCATAACGGTGCAGGAAAAAGTACTCTGCTGCGTTTATTATGTGGCCTGGGAAGGCCTACCTGTGGACGTATCCAACGTACAGGACACGTAAGCGGCTTACTTGAATTGGGAAGCGGATTCCATCCTGACATGACCGGCCGTGAGAATCTCATGACGGGAGGAATCCTGAGCGGCCTGACCAGAGGCGAGGTACAGGCAAGGCAGCAGGAGATCATAGCCTTTGCCGAATTGGAAGAATTCATCGATCAGCCAGTAAGAACCTACTCCAACGGTATGTATTTACGGCTTGCATTCGCAGCAGCTATCCATTTTGACCCCGATGTACTCATTATCGATGAAGTGTTAGCAGTTGGCGACTCACGCTTTCAGAAAAGGTGTCTTGAACGGTTGAATGCCTTTCGTATATCAGGTAAAGCCTTAATCCTGACATCACACGACACTGAGCAGATCAAAAGCTTGTGTGATGAAGTCCTGGTATTAGAGGAAGGCCGTGTCGTGATGCAGGGTGACCCGGCAAGCGCCATAAGTTGCTATAATGATCTGATGCGCCAGAGGACAGAAAAACGGGCTGCACAGCTTTTCAATGGAGCAGTTCAACCAAGTCTGACAGTTGAACATGGCAATCGTATGGGGACACAGGAAGTATCGATCTGTGCTGTCCATCTGTATGATAAACAAGGAAATATGAATGATACCCTGCATAGCGGAGATGGATTGACAATCGAACTTAAATACAATCTTACTGCGTCTCTGTCCGACATGGCTCTTCTCCTGGGTATCTATAGCGAGACTAATGTTAAGTGTTTTGAGACCTATATCCTATCGGTAAGTGCAACCTTTGGTCCCCTAACCAAACAAGGCAGTTTCAGTTGTCACTTCCGGGAATTACCCTTGCTCCCTGGATTATATTATATTACCGTAGGTCTCTATCCTGTTGATTGGAGCTATGTTTACGATTATCATTGGCAGATGCATCCCTTACACGTTCTAAAAAACGGAATACACTCTGGGGTTTCCGGTATAATTTCTCTTTATCCGGTCTGGTCTGTTCCACCAGAAAATTCAGGACAAGCTGAGACGAAGATACGAACCTAATTAAACACAGTCACATATTACATGCAAAACCAACAGAAATCATCGCCGTTGATTTTTCGCTCGATTGAGTCCGTTAAAGACCGTAAAAGCAAAGAGGTTTATCGTAAACCGGTTCTAAACTTGCTGTAAAACGCTATACGATGGGGAAATCAAAAAGGAGCAATATATATGGAATCGAAAAAATATGTGATTCAAACTGATCAAATCAAAAGTCCTTTGATAAGTATTATTGTCACGAATTTCAACTATGCAAGATATATTGAGACTTGCCTGCAATCGATAGCTGATCAAACGTATACAAAATTTGAGTGCGTTATTGTGGATGACGTCTCTCAAGATAATTCCGTAGAGATTATTGAACGCTTCATCGATAACAACCAGGTATCGGACCGATTTCGTTTAGTACAGCATGGGGAAAACCAGGGTCAAATGGCGGCGTTCCAGACAGGCCTTGAACACACAAGCGGCCGATTTGTGGTATTTGTTGATGCTGACGATCTTTTGCTGCCGGATTTCATTGAAACCCATCTCAAGGCACATTTGAATTCGTCCTACGAGGCAGCTTTAAGCAACTCGGATCAGTTCCAGATCGGGTCCGATGGACAGATTCTCAGCGCCACCCACATTGTCATGTACAAAAACCGTGGCAATACGAGATCGATCGCGAGGGAACCAAAGAATGGTCAGTGTGAGTGGGACTTCCCGCATGAGGGGCCAATAACCTTTCGGCAACCGGATTTACCCATAGAATACTATCACGCATGGGAGGTTCCGCAATGGGGCTGGATGTGGAGCACGACCAGCGCAGCGATGTTTCGACGCGATGTTTTGAATATGATTATGTCTGAGGAATGCCGTTGTCTCAGGGTGTGTGCGGATAGCTATTTATTTCATTTCTCCCACGCGCTTGGTGGCACCCTGATAATCCCTGCCGTCCATGGGTGCTATCGCCGCCACGGCAGTAACGCCTTCTCCAATAACCCCATTATTGGCGGCTTTAACAGTCCCGGTGACGTTCGGAGAGACCCTAAAGCACTTTCCAGGGAGCTTAGTTTTCGGCTTGCTATCAAACGCTTCGACTATTTTCATGCTGTAATCGGCAGAGATCGTATAATTTGGCTCTTAAAGTATTTTGGTTCCGGCAGGAAATTTATAAAACTCACACTATCACCCAAAACCTTCCCCGAAAACATGTTCATACCAAGCGTGCGCATAACCCCGGAAAACATATTTTACCCGAAGATTTTTAGGTCTCCGGTTGCGCCACAGAAAATAATTATCCGCGTAATCGGGAGGTTCTATTTGAGGTTTGTTCGATACATGTATCAAGTAATTAGATTCTTTAGAAATCCCAGAGTAGACCGGATCAAGTTTTCTCTGGAATCTTGCTCCAAAGAGACCGATAGCGTGTGAGCAGTAAAATTCATCAAACCAGCAAGCTGAATAATCATTTATTAAAGTGAGAATTATAGCAATGAAAATGGAAAAATCTCTTAAAGAATACTTGATAGACTTCTATCTTCACAAATCTGATGTTTTTTGCATCATGCCATGGGTGCATATGCATAGCTGGCCTGATGGCAGAGTACTACCATGCTGTTATGCGAAATGCGATCAACCCATCGGATATTTGAATAACGGTTTAAAAGTCGTTTGGAATAACGATGCTTACAAGGCCTTTCGGCAAAAAATGCTTAAAAATATTCCAATCCCAGAGTACTGCTATAAATGCTATGAATACGACAAGTCTGGAAACTTTTCTTATCGAAGATATGCAAATAAAAAATTCGGGAAACACTTCTATGAGGCTTTAGACGAAACGGACGCAGACGGAACCTATAACGAGTTTACGCTTCGCTATTTAGATTTCCGGTTCTCAAACCTATGCAACCATCGCTGTAGATCATGCGGTCATGGACTTTCAAGTAACTGGTATGACGAGCATGTGAAGATACATGGCGATCCCGGCCTTCCAAAGGTAATCAAATCAAACAATCAAGCGTATCTTAAAGAGGTATTGGAAATACTTCCGTCTGTAGAAGCTGTATATTTCGCAGGCGGTGAACCATTGATACAAGAGGAGCATTATCTCATACTCAACAAGCTTAGGGAAATAGGAAAAACCGATGTTGATCTTTCGTATAACACGAATTTATCTATTCTCGGTATAAAGAATTATGATGTTTTTGATTTATGGCGTGGATTCAAGAGTCTCAGAATTGGCGCTAGTTTAGATGGTTCCGGAAGTCGTGGTGAGCTGCTAAGAAAAGGACAAAGTTGGGAAGTTATTGTGAGGAACAGGAAAAAATTAATGGAGAGCCCACCAGAGGTAGGATATTTTGAATTTGGAGTTTCAGCTACAGTTGGAGCCATGAATGTTCTTCACATTCCGGATTTCCACCGTGAATGGATTGATGCGGGTCTTATTCCTCCAAATGCTTTCCTAATCAACCCTATTATGGATCCAAATTTTTTACGGGTGAATATATTACCGAGGGAATATAAAGATCAAGTAGAGAAAAAATATAAAACATTTATGAGAGAATGTCTATCGGGATATGCGGAAACATACCAAGAATACGAAGCCTTTCTTAGGTTAATGTGGGAACATGATTTACAGGAGTATCTGCCTACTTATTTCTGGTGGATAAAGACACTGGACGAAAGTCGCGGTGAAAACTTTGTGCAAGTTTTCCCGGAATGGAAAGAGCTTTTTCTAAAGTACGCTAAATGAGTAAAAGTAAGATATAGGTAAAATTTTATTCTATACGCTTCCCTGCAGCATTATCTTGCTGAATGGTAGTTCTCGGTACAATAAAATATAACTTTTATCCATTTCGGATGCGTACAAAAACAGCTACAAGATGTAATCGTCAGCTTATGGAAGGAAAAATGATCATGGAACCAGATCAATTTGCTTCAGGCCAGCCTTTGGTGTCGGTCATTATCCCTGCATACAATGCGGAAGCTTTTATTCTGCATACATTAAATTCAGTGATCTCTCAAACTTACAAAAATATTGAGGTTATTGTAGTTGATGACGGCTCACATGATAAAACTGCACAAATTGTAGAATCAATTATGCAGCGTGATGATCGCGTGACACTTCTGCAACAGCCGAATTCCGGGGTCTCAGCGGCACGTAACAAGGCAATTGAAAAATCCCGGGGTGAGTATATAGCACCTATTGATGCTGATGACATTTGGTACCCTCAAAGCATCGAGAAACAAGTACAGTGTATGTTACACGCAGGACCAAGCACGGGAGTCGTCTATGCCTGGTCAGCGCATATTGATGAAAAAGGCTTACTAACAGGCGGGCACAATGCTTTCGATTTAGCGGGTGATGTTTTTGAGGCATTAATGTTTAGTAACTTTATTGGCAATGGGAGCGCATCTCTGATTCGTCGCATATGTTTTAATCGAATTGGAGGGTATAACGCACAAGTTGAGCCTTGTGAGGATCTTGATTTATATCTCCGGATTGCAGAACTTTATAAGTTTCACGTAGTAAAAGAGTTTCTGGTCGGGTACCGTAAAACTACTGGCAGTAGGTCTTTTAATTGCAGAGGCATGGAAACGTCCCTACGTATAATACTAAGGAATAGAAAACAGCAATATCCTGATATTCCATTGTTCTTTTATCGCTGGTCATGGGGCCATTATTATTTATACCTCAGCAACCAAAGCAGATTATCCGGCCGCTACTGGATAAGCATTCACTACCTGTATAAGGCAGCACGGGCAGATCTTGTTTTGCTCTTATATCCGGAATTTTACCGGCATCTGTGCAGATGCGGTTTGCGATTGGTAGAAAAAGCGGTTATTTTTACTGCCCGGATACTGCATTGTCCTTCAGCAACTAATTTTAGAAAGGCAGGTACTACTCATAAAAAATTTACGATTTCTGACATCGAAATACGGAGTAGTCGCCGATTACCGTGCAGTTTGAATAAATTGCATCGGGCTCGACTGCAGCGTATTCATCGTTTATTTGCAAAGTGAAAGCTGTTATGTTCAATACTCCATCAGGCTCTCTTTCGCTATCCCTCTTTGCATGTCTTGCCATAATACTATATCTTCCCTTGTTCTTACTCGTTTTAACAGTTGTATATAGTCTACAGCAAATCTCTTATTTATCTATTTATTTACAGAATAATCTACTAGAATCATGTGAGACATAGTAGGTATAAGGAGAGAATTTTTCATACACTGTAAGCCGGTTCCCGGGGTGGCACGGACAAACTTTGTTTGTCCGTGTTTTGTAATCCATATCCATGTACGTAGATAAATATGCAATAAGCACGGACAAACAAAGTTTGTCCGTGCCACCCGGCCTGGAGTTATCTAAAAATCTACTGGTAGTACCCAGAATCATTTGAAGATTTTGAAAGCCCTTTATCGGTTTTGAGTCTATGTAGTTGTTCTTTTGCTTGATTAATTAGAAATATTTCGAACAAGGAATGATCCTAAAGCTCATCAAGATTAAGTTTTGAAATTTTCCCTTCAGATGCTTCTTTTAAACCTCTTTGTACACTCTCAAATGCTTCCTTGTTTTCATAGAGCCAAGATTCCGATGATGGAATTGTTTTTAGTAGTTTTCAATTCTTTATAATATGAAAATATTATAACAATGTACTCTTTTTGACAAAGAGAAATTTTCTTATATAGTGAAATAAATCAGGTTTTCGAGATTTGAGTACCAATAATTTGAAAATTTTCTGCTAGAAGAGTGCGTAATTTTTCTCGATAAGATTTAAATTGAGAGAATACGGAGGCAAGAAGAGAAGCCGTATCGGGAATCCTTCAAATACTTTAACAAGTTACATAATACTCTTTTATTTATCTATATTTTTAATCTTATTCATCGTACAATACGTATCATGCAGCTTAAGTTTATATTACCTACATTTACCTTGAAGCGGTTCTTTTTATTCCTGCGGCCTGTTCTCTGTACTTTTTTATGGCTTACAAGTTGTCACAAATCACCGGTTAAAACCCTTGTCATTATCTCTCCTCATTGGGATGGTATAAAACGGGAGTTCTCCAGGGCATTCAGCAGTTGGCATGAGAGAAATTACCATGAGAGAATCGAAATTGACTGGCGCGATGTGGGCGGTGCCAGCGATAGTCTGAAGTATGTTATCTCACGTTTTGGCACAGAAGCAAAAGGTATTGGCATAGATATTTTTTTTGGCGGCGGTATTGATCCCTTCCTTGAACTTACAAGAGAAGGTCTGACTGAAGTCTATCATCCACCGAAATCGGTTATGACAGGCATTCCTGCCGAAGTTGCAGGGTTACCGGTTTACGATCCGGAATACCACTGGTTCGGCGCCGCCCTTTCCAGTTTTGGCATTGTAGCAAATGATCGTGTACTGAGAGCCGTACATCTGCCCGAGGTAAAGAAATGGGCAGACCTGACAAACCCTCTCCTGCAAACCTGGATTGGAGTCGGAGACCCGAGGAATAGTGGAGCAGTTCATTTGATGTATGAGATTATTTTACAAGGATATGGCTGGATGAAAGGATGGGAAATTCTGTATCAAATAGCCGGAAATGTACGGTCTTTTGAGAAAAATTCTTCCCTTGTTGCTAAAGAAGCAACGTATGGAAATATTGCCTATGCAATGACGATTGATTTTTATGGTTTAACTCAGGTCAGTTCAGCCGGAACACAGAATATGCATTTCATTCTCCCGGAAGATTACACGATTGTTAGTCCAGACGGAATTTGCATGTTAAAAGGAGCTCCTAATCAAACGTACGCTAAACGTTTTATAGATTTTGTACTTTCAGAAAACGGGCAAAAACTCTGGATACTACCTGTCGGACATCCGGAAGGGCCGGCGTATTTTCCGATTGAACGGCTTTGCGTACGGCCTGATTTGTATGATCAGGCCTGCGATATCTGGACGATTACCATGAATCCGTTCAAGATTCAAACCACACTCAAATACGATGCAAATATTGCAAGCAGAAGGTGGAAACTCCTGAATAGTTTCATTGGCGCAACTATGATTGATGTACACCCAGAACTTGTTGCTGCATGGAAAAATTCGAAAGATAATCCCGGACGCCGTGCAGAATTTAGTAAAATTTTCTTAACTGAAAATGAAGCACTTGAAATACTCGACACATTTAACAACAAAGATGCTGTCCAGTTTCGCAATGCAAAAAATATCGAGTGGCAGCAAATGGCTCAGACCAAATTCCGAAGATTGGCACAATGAGAGTATCACTCAACAACGTAACGAAACTATTCGGCACAACTACCGCTGTTGATAGGGTAACGATAGAAATTGCAGACGGTGAACTTTTCTTTTTGCTCGGACCCTCCGGTTGCGGTAAAACTACTATTCTGCGTATTATCGCCGGATTCCATCAACCGGATATCGGTGAGCTGAGATTCGATGGAAAAATAGTCAATAACCTCCCTCCCAATCAGCGAAATACCGGTATGGTATTTCAAAACTATGCGCTATGGCCTCACCTCACGGTAGCAGAAAATGTTGCGTACGGGCTTGATATACGCCGGGTATCAACCCAGGAAAAGAAACAGCGTGTACGGGAAATGCTGGAAGCTGTCCAAATGGATGATTATGCAGGACGGATGGCAAATCAGCTATCAGGCGGCCAACAACAACGGATAGCTCTTGCACGCGCTTTAGTTATTCAACCCGATATTATCCTCCTCGATGAACCTCTATCGAACCTCGATGCCAAACTCCGGCTGGAACTCCGGGATGAGATTAAACGTATACATCGCGAATTTAACGTTACGATGCTTTATGTAACCCATGACCAAAAGGAGGCTCTTTCACTCGCCGACCGCCTTGCAATTATGGACAAAGGGAAGATCATACAGGTCGGTAGTCCTGTAGCTATCTACCGCAGGCCGATAAATTCATTTGTTGGCGCCTTTATCGGAGACATGAATTTTATCGGGGGCAAAATTATATCGAAACACACAGAAATTACCGAAATTGAAACTCCTATCGGTGTTCTCCGCAGTTCAATGAAAAATGTATTAAGATTGGGTGAATCAGTCCTCTGCGGCATCCGGCCTGAGGGCATACAACTATCCGAACCCGACAGCCAATACCGGGTGAAAATCGAATCAGTTACCTACCTCGGTGAAATGGAACAATACCGCATTACTCTGCATGATAAACTTACCTGGAAAGCGGTTGAAATAAATCCAAAACAGATACGGGAAGAAGGACAGATGTGTGGAATGAATATATCGCCTGAGGATGTGATAGTATTCAAAAATTAATCCGGTGAATTTGTATATCTAATGGGTAATCCCCCTTGATCCCCCTTTAGAAAAGGGGGAGATAGTGAAATTCCCCTTTTCTCAAACATTCACCATTTCCCCCCTTCTTAAGGGGGATCAAGGGGGATTAAAGGGTGTGTTAAAGATCATGAAAAGTTAGTGATATTGGGCATCCTGCCTGTGCGTACAGATATAATGTCTGTACCACCAGTGAGCCTTATTATAATAAACCAATCTTAACAGTGTACCAGTACAGGGTAACATACACCATGGGTAAAGATGAATCAACAAACCGTTCTACAGGAAGCTTCCTTATGAAAGGTACACATGTATAAACCAAAAAGAGTATCAATCCGCATCGTTTTGGTATTCATGCTTATTTTATTATTTTTTGGCATATTCCTCATTTACCCCCTTATTCACTTGTTAAAAACAACTTTTGGCGGAACGAGTGAAGGAATGCTTACGTATTTCATGCTTATCGTGTCCAGTCCACTACAGGTCAGATGTCTATTCAATAGCTTTTTCATTGCGATACTGATTACCCTCTTGACGACGGTTGTTGCATTACCAATAGCCCATTGGTTTACCCGGTATGATTTCCCCGCAAAAGGGTGGATACAGCCGTTCCTGCTTGTCCCTATGATCATACCCCCCTTTGTTGGTGCAATTGGAATAAAACAGCTCTTTTCAAGATTCGGCTCCCTGAATTTATTCCTCGACAAAATCGGCCTGGTCCCGTTGCAACATCCCATTGACTGGCTTGGCGGAAGTGGATTTTGGGGAATCATTGTGTTAGGTACGCTGCACCTGTATCCGATCATGTTCCTGAACCTGCAGGCAGCAATGGCTCATATTGATGTATCATTGCTTGAAGCCGCTGAAGGTCTGGGAGCCAGACCATTCCATATCCTTCGGACAATAACATTACCACTCATCATGCCCGGATACTTTGCTGGCGCAATTATCGTTTTCATCTGGGCGTTTACCGATTTAGGAACCCCGTTGATTTTTGGTTTTGATCGTGTTATACCGATGCAGATTTTTAATAACCTTACAGAAATTCATACAAATCCTATGGGGTATGCCCTGGTAGTATTTACCCTATTTCTTACCTTAAGCTTATTTCTCATATCAAAAGCGTTTATGGGCCGCAAGCGTTATGAAATGGTCTCCGGTAGACATGGAATGAGTTCTCAAAAACAGGCTTCAGGAATACAATCGTGCTTAATTCTGGCAATTATTTGTGGAATTAGTCTGTTAGCGTTATTACCTCATATCAGTGTAATTCTCCAATCATTATCCGGCCGTTGGTTTTTTACGATACTGCCAGAGGAGTGGACACTGGACAACTATCAATCCGTATTTGCCCACTCACTCACAGTAACCAGTATAAAAAATAGCCTGTTTCTTTCCTCAATGTGTGCATTGCTTGACCTTATATTCGGAATACTTATTGCATATCTGATCGTCCGCAAACAAATCCCCGGAGGAAACGTACTGGATATACTGGCAATGCTGCCTCTCGCATTACCCGGTCTGGTAATAGCATTTAGCTATGTCGCTTGTTTTCATTTTCCCATGCAGCCTTCCCAGCACTATCCTTTCTGGTATCGCTGGCTTAATCAATTGATGGATCCTACCGTAAATCCAACGCTATTACTTATCATGAGTTACTCAATACGGCGGTTACCCTATATAGTCCGGATAGCGTATGCAGGTTTTCAGCAAACCAGTATTACCCTGGAAGAAGCCTCCTTCAATCTTGGGGCTACACCATGGCATACCATACGAAGAATAACGTTACCGCTCATGTTAGCCAACGTAATAGCAGGCGCTATTATGACCTTTTCCCTTGCAATGCTGGAAGTAAGCGATAGTCTTATCCTGGCGCAAAAGGAGAGATATTTCCCCATTACGAAAGCCATATATACACTTATTGCACTTATCAATCCAAATGCACCATCAATGGCTTGTGCTTTGGGTGTTTTAGGGATGGTATTGCTGGCTGCTGCCCTCTTTATCACCAGTAAAATACTCGGGAAACGAATCGGGTCTCTGTTCAGAATTTAAAGCATCAGTATAGAGAGAAATTATTTCAATTTAGCAACACCTATATTGCTATCACTAAGGGAGTTATCACCCCATGCCCCGATAAACCCATTATTCGTTTTTGAAGCATCCTGGGCAATAGTGATATACTCACCGATACTAAAATCAAAACTAGAGACAAATTCATCTTTGAGACCTGAATCAAAACTCCTCTCTGTTACCTTCCTGTTCATCCATGTTGCCCCGGCATTTCCGGAAGTAGCTACAGTAACATCTATTAAAAAATTGCGTAAATTATATTTACGATCGTAAAAGAGAACACCTATTTTGCCTGTTTTGTCTACAGCGATGGCGGGTATAAATTGATCGGCCTTCTTTGTAATGGGGTCATTATTTACCCTGACAGGGGCTGACCATGAGCTGCCACCGTCTGTGGATTTGCTAAAAAGAATATCCGCATAACGATACCGAGAGTCGAAACTCAGGGGCTCATGTCGCGAAAGATTTCGGCCATCATGCCAGATAACGTATACATTGCCGTTGGTAGCTGTGCCAGAGGTATCGACAGCCAGACCATGGAGATTAAAAGGAACCTCGATATTTCCCTGAAGTATTGAGAAGGGAGAACTTCCCGCATGGGTAACAGGAGAAACTTTAACTTCGGCCCCAAAGGTATTTCCTCCATCAATGGACTTACGGAGTTTAATACTACGGGGATTAAGACTTTGATCTCCAAACCTGTCAAATTCTTCCCATGCCACATAAATTTCCCCGTTCGGACCCACAGCTACTTGTGAGTTAGTTACCCATCCGGTATTCTCTTCTGTCACTGGTTCCTCCGCAATTTTTACCGGTTGTGACCAGGAGGCTCCCCCATTGGTTGATTTTACCAATTCTATTCTTATTATATTTGATGCACCACTAAAGTCAAACCTGGTATAGGCAACATAAATACGAGCGGGCGATCCCGGTTTAACAGCCATCGATGGGTAATCGAAAACAGACGTCTCGCTTTCCCCGGCTCCTTCGGTTGCTGAAACAGGAAATCCCCACGAGAATCCTGCACTCGTGGATTTAAAGACAGTAATACCGTTAAAGATTGCAAGACTACTGTCTACTTTGAAGTATCTATCAGCGATGCATGCATAATAAAATGTAGAACTGCTTGCAGCCCTTACCACGGGGTCTCCAAAGAGGTCATAGAACGCCATATCATTCGGAAGCGGATCAGCCAGAAGTATCCCCTTATCCGTAAAGGCCGCTCCTGCATTGCTGGATCTCGACCAGCCAAGACGACTAAAACTACCACTTGGACTTGGGCTTGGAGGGAGAGACTCATCAAAATTTGGAAGGAATGTAGCCGCGTAGGATCCTGAGTCGCTAAAGCCGCATACAGCATTATTTCCCCACCACCCTATACTAGGGTTATATTGTGTAAATCCTCCAAAAAGTGATAAGGAGTCACTTTTCGCAAATGGATTGTTTCCGGTAAAAGGGGCTGGAGGAGTCAGGGCTTTCTCAATTTCTTTAACCTCATCCCCTTCCTGCGAAAATCCACCTTGCTCCGCAGCTCTCTCCAGGATGGATTTGATACTGTCCCACTGTTCTTCAAAACCGATAATCATTTGATATCCACTCGAAAGACGATTGACATTTTTCCCCAAACGCTGCTTCAAAAATTTTCCACGTTCAGACAACATCTCAAGCCGTGCGAGAGTATTTTTGGGAGCAGGTTGTGCTTCCACAGATATAACCCCCAAAAGTCCCACAATGCATACCACACCCACTATGAGTATCAGCTTTCTCTTTCTTAACATATTATCCTTCCCTTCTCTGAAATATTTACATGAGATCTCTCGTTCACAGAGAACGACATTTTGCTATTCCTATGCTTACTCTAAAGGAGTAGAGCAATTTAAGGAATCCCTGTATTGAAAAATTTCTGTGGAAAATAGATATATCATTTTTGGATACTCTTAGAGACTATCTGAAAAGATACTTTGGTGGATTCGCTTCGCTTAATCCACCCTACCGATAATTCTATAATGAGTAGGGTGGATTAAGGCGCTGTCTTTTGCGCTGAATCAACCACTTGGGTACTAAACATGCCGCATTCAACCCCGAAGGGGTGAAATGATTATAGAGAAAGAAAAACTTATTTTACGTTGGTCTCAAAAAGCATACCAAAAGAGCGTATCCTATACATCTACAATTGCAACCTATGGATTTCATCCAGTTTGATGGAGAGAAGAATTATCATAATAGAGTAATTCGATTAGCCTTATAGTCTATAAGGGAAGAGAACGATAAGATTGTTCTTTTGAAGAAAAAAATCATCCTGGCAGGAAAAGGCATGAATACATTTCTCATGAAGGAGATGGCAGTGTAACATGTCACACAAGTGTGCCGGTACAAAAGTGAGACATACTACATTTCCCTATTAGTTCATTCAAAGACTAATAGCAGCATTGTACAGAAAAGATTTTTCGTCCCTTAAATTCTGCTTGCATAATTTTCTCGTTATATGGTATGGTTGAATATAGATGTACGCTTTTATCCTTCTCTAACAAATCAGGTGCTGGCTTTGACAGAGCAGATAAACCGCCAGGATTCAAAATCACACCTACCTCAAGTCCGGAGATTTCATATATGCAAAAGAAGCTCGATAGTTTAAAAACCCGATTGGCAGAAATAGACGATCTCAACCATGCTGCTGCCATACTCGGCTGGGACCAGCAAACGTATATGCCTCCGGGTGGTGCGGAGGCACGGGCTCAGCAGCTTGCAACCCTGAGCCATATCTCTCATGAAAAGTTCATTGATAACGCGATTGGAGATATCCTCAACGAACTGCAAGAATATGCTGAAGGTCTACCTGAAGACTCAGATGATGCAAGTCTCATCCGGGTAACAAAACGCGATTACGACAAGGCGCGCCGGGTACCATCGGCACTGATATCGGAAATCGCACAGGCCGGCGCACAGGCCTTTGAGGCCTGGAAAGAGGCAAAAGACGGATTTAACTTTACCATCTTTGCGCCGTTTCTTAAGCGAAATCTCGAATTGAAAAAACGCTATGCCGAATGTTTAGGTTACACCGGCCGCATCTACGATCCGCTCCTCGATCAATTCGAGCCTGGTATGACAACTGCTCAAGTAGAAACTATCTTTGCAAACATCAGACAAGAGCTCGTACCACTGGTGCATGCCATAACATCAAAATCCACAGTAGTGGACAATTCCTTCCTGCACCAGGAATTCGATGAACAAAAACAATGGGATATCTGCGTTAAAGCTGCCCGATTGATTGGTTATGTATTTGAGCGTGGACGTCTGGACCGTTCACCACATCCATTCACAACAAGCTTTTCTATCGATGACGTAAGAATTACAACCCGTTTTTTACGCGATTATTTTTCCGCTGCATTTTTTGCAACGTTGCATGAGGCAGGCCATGCACTTTACAATCAGGGCATATCCCGCAAACTTGAACATACCCCCTTAGCAGACGGGGCATCGCTCGGCGTTCATGAATCACAATCACGGATGTGGGAAAACCTTGTTGGCCGCAGCCGTGCGTTTTGGAAATTTTTCATGCCACATGTAAAAGATATCTTTCCTGAAGAGTTCCATAACATACATGCCGAAAATATGTACCGGGCAGTAAACCGCGTCCAGCCTTCGTTCATTCGTGTCGAGGCGGATGAAGTTACCTATAATTTACATATCATGATCCGTTTCGAACTGGAAAATGACCTGCTCGAAGATCGCATATCAATACATGACTTACCGAATGCGTGGAATATAAAGATGCAGGAGTATCTTGGTATAACGCCACCGGATGATGCACGTGGTGTGCTCCAGGATGTTCACTGGTCATCAGGCAGCTTTGGCTATTTTCCCACATATTCGCTCGGCAATATCTTTGCAGCACAACTGTTTGATCAGGTCAAAAGGGATCTTCCCGACATCGAAACATCCTTTGAAAAGGGCGCCTTTCAGAAATTACTCGATTGGTTACGCCAAAATTTACACGCTCATGGCAGAAAGTTTACCCTCGATGAACTTGCAAGGAGGATTACCGGTGAACCATTACAAACACGCTCCTTTATTACCTATTTGAAAAACAAATTCGGTGAGATTTATGGACTGTAATAAACCTTTCGTCTCCAAGAAAATACATCAAGTTAATTTACCATAAGAGGCTCTAGAGTATTTGTCATTGCGAGGGGGTTTTTCCCGAAGCAATCTTTTCTACACTATTCAAGAGATTGCTTCGGACAATACCCTCGCAATAACACGTTAAACACAACACGGACAAACCATGTCCCTGTAAGGGTCGTTTGTCCGTGCCACCCTGAAAACCGCTTACATAAAATATGAATAAAAACTTAAAGAAAGCCAACAGTATGTATCCTGTTATGTATAGGTTTCCTTTGTTCCCTAAGTCAATACTGATCGTAGCGTTGTTATTCATAGCCAGCTGTGCGCCGGTTATATCTCAGCGGGTAAGGGAGCAAGCAAGGCCCGATATCACCTTCAAAGAATTGCAGAACACCCCCGAACGCTATAAGGGCCGAGTAATTATCTTAAGTGGCTTTATTATAGAGACAAAAAACACAAAAGAAGGAACCTTACTGGAAATATTACAGGCTCCTGCGGGCTTCCGGGGAGAACCGAAAGACGCTGATAGATCTGAGGGAAGATTTCTGGCGATCAGCGATCATTATCTGGATACAAATATCTATAAGAAAGACCGAAAGGTTACCGTAGCAGGCGAGGTTCAGGGAAAGAGGGTTCAGCCTTTAGAAAAAACGGAATACGTCTATCCACTACTCCATGTTAAGGAAATACATCTCTGGCCGGTTGAAGAGGTACGCCCATATCCATATCCGTATAGTTACTATCCTTTTGATAGATATTACTGGCGAAGAGATCTTTGGCGTCACCGAATACCAAAGCATCGCAAAGATTGCAAAGACCATAAAGGCGGTAGAGGTCATAAACAGCGTAAACGTTGATTTCCCTTTTAGGGGATAAGAGAACCAATACACCAGGATACATTTATAGTATAGCTTTCTTTAACTTTTTTATTAACAACAAGGTAAAATACAGTATGGGAAAATATCTTATCGCTATTTTTATTCTCTATCTTCTCGTGGTCATTTCAGACCACTGGCTCGAATATCTCAATCTCTCTCATCTCAAAAAACATGGCGCCTCAATCCCTCCGGAATTCGAAGGGTATATAGACCAGGCATTACTGAAAAAGACACAAGACTATGTTGTTGAGAATACAAAATTTGAGGTTGTTTCATCTATTTTCCATACCATAATCTTCATATTTTTTCTCTTCGGAAATCTGCTGAATATCTACAATTCGTGGATTGCCTCTCTGAGATTACCCTTTATCTTATCAGGTTTGATCTTCTTTTTGCTCCTGTTTTATGCTGATACACTCCTAAAAATTCCCTTCGATCTTTATCATACATTTCAAATAGAAAATACCTATGGGTTTACAACTACCACCCGGAGATTATGGGTAACCGATCTCATAAAGTCGCTGGCAATATCCACTATTCTGATGGCCATCATACTATCAGGAGGCCTTCTGATTATTCAGGTAAGCCCCAATTTCTGGTGGTTATGGGTATGGTGTCTCTTTCTGGCCTTCAGTATCATAATTATGTACATCTTCCCCTACGTAATAGAACCGCTCTTTAATAAGTTTACCCCTATTGAAGATGAGAAACTTCAGGAGGGTATACGCTCTATTATGCAAAGGGTTGGTATAAAGGTAAAAAAGGTCTTAACCATGGATGCATCAAAGAGAACAAAGCACACCAACGCCTATTTTACCGGTATGGGAAAGGTAAAAAGGATTATTCTCTACGATACACTCCTGGAGAAGATGGATAATGATGAGACTCTGTCAGTCCTTGCGCATGAGGCGGGACACTGGAAAAGGCGGCATCTTATAAAACATCTTATTGCATCAGAATGTATAGCATTAATCGCTCTGTATATATCCTATAAGCTCGTGCAAAGTGATTTCCTTATTCATCTCTTTCATATCAAAGATGCTACATTTTTTGCAAAGGTTGTTATCCTGGGTTTTTTAGGTTCCCTGGTAGCATTTCCCTTTACGCCGGTATTTCATTTCTTTTCAAGAAGGCACGAAATTGAAGCCGACCGGTTCTCCTGTGAGTTGACGGGAAACAGCAAGAGTATGATAAGTACCCTCATAAAGCTTTCAAAGGATAACCTTTCAAATCTCCACCCCCATCCCCTGTACGCCGCCTTTCACTATTCACATCCACCGGTACTGGAAAGAATAAAACGTATTAAGCAGGGGCAGGTTTCAAGCCTGCCCCTACAACAACATTGAAATTTCTATACATTAAGTAAGGCAATTTGGAATATGCCATGTGACATGTCACACTTCTGTAGCGATACACTTGTGTTGCCTGTCACATTGTACTCATGCCATCTTTATAATTCCTTTTTTTACCATTGCTGCGAAAATACTATGAAATTTACTCCGGCTCTTTTCTTGGTATAATTTTTGATGTTTAATTCTTAGCGAGTACACTATCAAGGCGATTCGTAATACCAGAGGTAAATCTGGCTTGTGTTACCAATACATCTCCTTCACCTTATAACCGTAGAATTAAATTTGGCCGTGTAACCTGTATGAAGCGGAAGAAATAGAGCGCTATACTCCGGAGTATCATTGATATCCGGAATACTATGCATGATACGGCTTTGCACAACTATCCATGTACCGTTTGCTCGTAATGAGACCTTCGGCAACTTTAGCAACGCGTAGTGGCAAGGAGCGCCTTGCCACTACGTAGTTTGTTTGAATTACCTAAGCATTAAATCAAAAAGGAGGAAGGAATGAAAAAGATTTATTCGCCCATCATATTATTCCCACTGGTAATAAGCATTCTCTCAGCGGGATGCGGACTGATGGAAAGAGAAACCGGTACTGGAGAGGAGCCATCTAAAATAACCAGAGAGGAGCGCAAAGCCGACAAAATAGCTGATAAACTCTGGGAAAAGATACAGAAGGAAAGCTACCGGCAGAACTGGAAGATGTGGCCAGGCAAGGAGGCTTTCTATCCAGGAAAGGAACCCCATGGAACTTTATTAATTACCTATGTAAATAACGTCGCTTATGATGCAATACTCAATAAAAAGGAACGTATGCCTCCGGAAGCAATAATAATTAAAGAAAACTATACGCAAAACAAAGACCTTGCTTCTATCACTGCAATACAAAAGATAGAAGGTTTTAATCCTGATGCCAATGACTGGTATTGGGTCCAATTTGGACCAGGCGGTAAAGTTATGACCATTGAAGAGTATGGCCAAACCACGAGGTTAGCAGGCAAAATTGATGAATGTATCAATTGCCATAGTGAACAGAGCGGTAACGACTACCTTTTTACAGGTTCTTCAGGAGGAACCATGTTTGAGACTAAAAAAACTAAAGCTGAGGAAACTGAAGAAGATGAGGAAGATAAGGAAGCCGAAGAAGCTCATGAAGAAGCAGCAAACGAAAAAGAAATTGCCGAAGGAATTTGGAGTAAGATACAGATTGAAAATTATCGGGAAAACTGGAAGATGTGGCCAGGCAAAGAGGCTTTCTCACCAGGAAAAGAGTCACATGGGGCGCATGGGGCTTTATCAACCACTTACCTGAACGACACTGCTTATGATGCATTGGAAAATAAAGAGAAACAATTGCCTCACGGGTCGATACTGGTTAAAGAAGACTACACGCCAGCTAAAAAACTTACCGCTATCACGGTAATGAAAAAAATAGAAGAGTATAACCCCGAAGCAAATGATTGGTATTGGGTTCAATACAGAATGGACGGAAAAGTTGCAACAAAGAAGAAGAATGGCAAAATTATGGCGCTGGCTGGTAAGGTTAGCGACTGCTCCGAATGTCACGCCAGGCGTAACAATAATGATTACATTTTTACCAGTACATTAGGTGAAGAAATACCCGAAGCTGACATTAAGGAAATAAAGGGAGAAATGCCTACTGATGAGGAAATTGCAGATAAGATCTGGGATACCATGGAGAGTGAAGATTATCAAAAAGGCTGGAAGATGTGGCCAAAGAAAGAAGCTTTTTATAAAGGGAGGGAACCCCATGGGGCTTTATTAACTACCTATGTAAACGGCCCTGCCTATAAGGCAATTGTGAATAAAGAGAAACAGATGCCTGACGGCGCAATAATTATCAAGGAAAACTATACACCGAATAAAGAGCTTACCTCCATAATGGTAATGAATAAAAGGGAAAATTATGGCAGCGAGGTTAACGATTGGTATTGGGTACAGTACGAGCCTGATGGAGAAGTTATGACTATGGAAAAGGAAGATGAAACGATAACACTCGCAGGTAAGGTAGAGGATTGTATTGACTGTCATGGTAAGAAGATTAACAATGATTACCTCTATACAAGCTCCCTCAGAGAGTTTCAAAGATAAAGAGAATAACCAAGACATTCGGCTACCCGGTATAAACTAGGCCTTTCGGCGACTTAAAATATCTATTTTCCCGGCACTGATCCATCCCCTTTACCCCATATGCATCAAGTTGTCGTTTAGTCAAGGGTGGCACTGACAAACCCTGTTTGTCAGTGTGGTATATTCCCTATCCACGTTGGCATTTGAAGCAAGCACGGACAAACTTCGTTTGTCCGTGCCACCCTGAAAACCGCTTACATAAAATGAAAATTCCTATACAATTAAATGTAGAGCAAGGCTTTACTTGTCTTCCCGCCTGAATACCTGCACCGGGATAGCCTTTTCCAGTATCAGATGGATACAAAAACCTGTAGAGACGCAAAATCTTGCGTCTCCCCGTGTCCCCTTTTCACGCCCCCCATCCAAAATGGCTTACAATAACACTCGTAATCCATGAAAAAACCATATAGGTTATCACACCAATAGCAACTGATTTCACAAATCCTAACCGGGGCAATAAAAAGATAATGCACAGCACATAGATAATCCATGATGGCGTCATCAAAAGGAGACCCTTTGCATAATGTATTGTAGCAACCTGCCCACCTCTGTTATAAATCAGGACAGAGGTCAGCAAGGTAATGGCAGGAAAAATCGCCATAAAAGAAGCGAGCAGGCCCCTTCCCTGCGAGCCAATAAATGTCGCTATGCTCACAATAGTGCCCCCAAGGATAAAATAGAGTATAAAAATTTTTAGCTGCATTATTTTTGCCAGTGTAACGTAAAATCATCAATTAATTCCAGACGTTCCTTCACAAATTGCCTTTCAAAGGCGCTGTCATCCGGTAATCCCTTCGCTAAATCATACCGCAGACCAAATACTTTACCCTGCAAAATTACCTTATTGTTATTATTGGTGCGTACTATAATGTCTACGAAGTGATAAGCCGTTATAAATTCTACACACTGAAAACCATCGAAAGGAATTTGAGAAGTATTACATTCACCCATACCTGCCAGAGGAGCGCCTCCGCCGCCTGAAATAATATATACAGGTAATTGCACGTTACCTGTTGTATGTGTCCTGCAGATTCGCTGGTAATTGTGCTCATGGCCATTGATAATCAGGAGTACGTTATTTGCGCTGTCATTAAAAAACCTCACATACCGGTCCCGAAATCTTGACGCTCTGGATTCCTTGTCCATCAGGTCTGCACAACCATGAATCCCAAGAGAATATGGCGGATAGTGTTCGAGAATAATTTTGGGACCGCTAAATTGCTGTAATTCATTCAGAAACCATTGGAATTGTTCTTCATCATCAGGTAATGAGGAGTTTAAGATAAGAAATTTTATCTCCAATCCATTGGCCTTCCTGATGAAAGAATACCATGACTGATCCTCCGCCGTACCCTTCAACACCTCTTTTAAGTAAGAGCTGGAGGAAGGAGGTAATTTATCTCTGATTTCTTCACATAAGACCTCACGGCTCCTCGTCTTTATCCTTGATTCTACAAGAGAATTGATCTCTTCGAGTAATTTCTTCCATACCTTTTCCAGAGTACTGTCATCCGAAGGACCCGACGGCAGTGAATCTGATTCCTCCTCTGGTTTGTCTGCTATGCCCATTTTTCTTAGCACTTCCTTCACCAGCTCATCTACCTTCTCACTGAACATGAGCTCATGATTACCAATAGCAGGATACAACGGGATCGTGGTATCTCCTGTATAATTATTGGTAATTACTTCTAAAAATTTTTCAAACTCATTGTAATAAACCATATCTCCGGAGAACAAAATAAAATCAGGGTCCATGCTGCGTATCGCCATTGCTATCGTATTATGTTTTACTTGAGGTTTTCCGATTACCTTAATATCTCCACGGGTGTCTCCATATGCAATGAAATGCAGTGTTTTAGCATAAAGATCCTGGGAAAAAATGCAAAAAAGAAGGAGAAAATTACTAATGAGGAATGTTACGTGAGTTTGTTTACGCATAGGCATTAATCATAATCAGATGCCGGGGTTTCTTTTATCAGGTCATCCCTGCTTTCATTCGCCTCTTTTGTTTTCCGTTTGGTCTGGTGAATTACACCTAAAGCAAAATGGGCGTTGTAGTTATTAGGATTAAGTTCAAGTGCTTTTTGTAAGGACTGAATAGCGTCATCATAGTGATCCTTTTTTGCATAGGTAACGCCAAGGTTATAATAAGCATTCGAGTATTTAGGGTTAATCTCTGTTGCCTTCTTAAAGGCATCAATAGCTTCGTCCAAATTATCCATAGATGAATAGACAATACCCAGGTTATAATACCCCTTATCAAATGCCGGATTAAATTCCACGGCTTTTTCAAAAGCCCCGGCAGCGTCGTTGTATTGCTTCTTTTTATAATAGGCAATACCCAAATTATAGTATGCTTCGACATACTGAGGTGACAGTTCTACAGCCTTTTTCAAAGATCCGACAGCTTCATCTAATCGGCCTGCGTTATGATAAACAACGCCCAAATTGTTGTATGCCTTTACGAAATTGGGGTCGATTTCCAAAGTCTTTTTGTATTCATTGATAGCTTCTTCCATCATCCCTTTTTCATGGTACACAATTCCGAGATTATAATGGGCCTCTGCAGAGTTAGGATTTATCTCTATAGCCTGCTGAAAGGACCTCATAGCGGCATCTAACGATGCATCTTCACCCTGATCCTGGCTATAACCTGCATTTGTTAATACGAGCAGTATACCTATTACTACCACCATACCAATTCTCATAGAGCACTCCCCCTAAAATACTGTAATTTTAATCGATCCGCAGATAACCTTCTTGTAAAGGTTCACTCAATGTTATGAGAGAAATTGATGATATCGTTTCGAATACAGGAGACTGGACCGCAGGCGCTTCTAATGTCACATGCAATGGCTCTTGAATAAATTTCAGACCGGAAATCTTCGCAGATAAGCTTGTAACGGGCAACCCGATTTCATAGTGCTCAATGACTGATCTGATCTCTCCTGTAATCATAGGCATTTGCGTTACCACAGGCAATAATGATACGTCTTCTTCACCTGTGATTCCCCGGATCATAGAATCATATCCCGCAGTCATAAACTTCAAATGAGAAATGTTCTCTTTTCTGTCCATATCAACGGGTTGTTCGAGCTGATACTTCTGAGGAAGAGACACAATTCCCTCTTGAACCATAGGTCTGACTCTTGTAACAGACAGTGATTCCTGAAAATCTGCCATAAGGGGGTCAGCCACTAATTTTTTTAACTGATCCAGAGATGTCTCCAGCAAAAGCTTTTGATATCGGAAAGCTTCCTTTTCGGTTATCGTGGTAGTTGGTTCTCTCTTAACGGTATTCATAATCTTATGAACCAACAGATCTCCTACTAACAGTTGTTCCAGGGAAGCATCCTTTTTTACTGCCTTCAGGAAATGATAATTTACAAAGATGAGTGCAATCCCAAATCCTATCACAAGCACATAGGTAAGTATCTTTGTAATGGCGGGAAAGAATTTTATAACCAGGTGGAATAAGAGAATGAAGATCAGGGTCGATACTCCAACCTCTAAAAGACCCGCCTGGGGTGAACCGGTTATTGTAAAATAAATCAGGACAAGGGCTACAATCAGAAACCATATACAGAGAAAGACGATCATGTGTTTCCATGTATTTGTAGGCACATGAGGGCCGGGCATTCCTGACGGTTCAGGTAACTGGCTATTTTTGTTCGGCATAGTCATATGGAAATGAGATTGAGATTGTTTATACTATCAATAGAGTTTCCCTTTTGAAATTCCTATACATTTAAGTTAAGTCTTAAACAGTTTGACTGACTCAATCAACCATCTTCAGTTGAATCAAAACATTCTATAGTAATGTTAAAAGAAAATGTCGCTTTATTTTTGAGATCATGATAGTACAAATCAACAACCCTGAAGAAATAATTATTAGAAAACAACGGCAAATTCCCAGGCAATGACAGGTATACACGGGTTTTCCATGCCACCCCTTCGGGGTTCAAACCCTTTCTTCTGCTCTTTTGCTATAATCATACCATCCCTTCGGGATTATGAGACAAAAATACCTTGATACTCTATCACTCCGTTTCTTTGGGATGAGGAAAAACTGATCTGTACTTTCTGGAAAATTTTACTCTACTCTGTGACATTTTGTTTTGAGATTACTATACCATATTATTACATGAACCCAAAGAGATATTTTCCCATACTGTAGTTTTCATTTAGCTTTATGAAAAAGCCGTATAAAAAGAAAAGCCTTACCGGGGATATCGGTAAAATATCCCGTCAGTAAGGCTATTTCTTTTTGCTGAAAGATTCTCCCCGGTCTCTTATAGACCTTTTTTATGATCAGGGAAAACGACAAAACCTCTCAGCCTTGTTAAAACTTTTCTTATTCCCTACTTTCTCTGTCCCCCATGGCATTGACATGGACAATCCGGCACTATTTTCGACGGTACATGATTACATTTATCGCACACCTTTTCCTTTTCCTCTGCAAGAGCAGTATTAATAAAAGTAGTATTTACCATACCAATACCAGAAATTAACGCCCCTGCAACAGCAATACTAAGACAAAATTTCTTTAGCATCTCTTATTCCTCCTCACATGAAGAATCTTAAGCCAGCCTACCAGGAACATTCCCGATAAAGATACAGGCTTGATTCGTTACTATTTCAGCAATACACTTGCCAAAGAATTTTTGTATACAAATTCCTTATATAGTACATCCAATAATCATATGAATATAAAAGACTATAACTTATGAAAAAAGGTATCATCTCCTTAATCCTCTTTACTTTCCGTTTTCAGAAGAGATTATCTTTCCCGATATGTATAAGTATCCATACAATCATTCAATGTTATTCTTAAATAATACCGATATAAACCTTTATACAATATTTTATGCGACCACAAAAACATACACAAAGTAAGTAATTCCATACACCTTGTCCTGCCGGATAAAAGTACACGATACCCGGGTTTATCCAAAGCAGTATTTACCTAAGAAGGTATACCCACTTCAAGAACAGCAAAACGATTCCTTCCGGCTGCCTTTTATAACGGTATATATTTTGCTTGTCTCATACCTATCTTCATGAGATCTTATATAGTATCAAATAGATGAACTCGGACGGAACAAAATGAGTCATGGTTTGATTGTGCCATCACGGACAAACGAGTTTGTCCGTGCCACCCTATCACAAATACGTTCGGTTTCATATCTTGAGTACTATAAATAAGGAGTTTGAAAGATTATGAGAAATATATTACATGGATGTATTTTTCGGCTCTTTTTATCCATAGCAGCTTTATACTTATTTTCCGGGGTATCGATTATTAATTCATCTGCCTTTGGCTTATCTTTAACATCAGCCAATCAAAGTAACAGATATGCTTCTGTGGACGATGCGGCGAAGGTAAAGGCGCAGGAAAACTATGGTAAACTACCCTTCTGTTTTATTCAGAACAAGGGACAAGTGAATGGAAGTATAAAATTTTATGAAAAGCAGAAAGGGTATAGTATCTTTTTTACGAAAAGGGGAATTTATGTATCATTTGCAAGTAATCATCGGTTAAGGGAAGAGAAACAGGAGACAGAAGGCAGGAGCCATCTTCTGAAGACAACAGGTAGTGGAGAAGCCCATGATAAAAATCCCTCTGTATCCACCAAATCCCCCTTTGCATTCACCAAATCCCCCTTTTTTAATAAACCCACTCACACCCTCTTTTCTAACAAATCCCCTCAATCTCCCTTTTCTAAAACATTCACACATTTTTCCCCCTTTTCTAAAAGGGGACCAAGGGGGATTACACAAGGCAATATTCCACAAAACTCCCAGGAAGAAGCCCAAACAAACAATCCCTGCTTAAAGATAGAAACTATCAAACTCATACCCCTTGGCGCCAATAAACACCTCGAGATTATCCCGGAAGGTTTACAAGAGACAAAGGTCAATTATCTTATCGGCACAAACCCGGAAGACTGGAAAACAAATATTCCCACCTATCAGGCAATAGTCTACAAAGACATGTACCAGGATATTGATATGAGATTTTACGGGAATAACCGCCAGTTGGAGTACGATATCATCATCAAACCTGGCGCAAATCCATCACGGATAAAATTTGCTTACAGAGGTATAGAGAATTTAAGGATTAACAAAGAAGGAGACCTGGAGATATACCTTAAAAACGGCAAGATGGCGCAAAAAAAGCCATATATATATCAGGAAATCAACGGGAAGAGAGTAGAGGTGAAAGGAGGGTTTGCGATTTCAGGCTTAGCGTTTGGAGTTCAAAACACGAGACATACCATACGGGATACGAAACACGAGACACAAAATACGGGACACTTCGTCTATGGTTTCAGGGTCGCATCCTATGATAAGAGATATCCACTCACTATAGACCCTGCCCTCGTATATTCTACCTATCTTGGAGGAAATAATTCCGACGAAGGGTACAAAATCGCTGTAGATTCCCTTGGGAATGCGTATATTACCGGAGAGACGCGCTCCGATACCTTTCCGGCAATCTCTGCTCTTTATAAAAACAAAATAGGGGATGCACGGTTTTCCGATGTCTTTGTCACAAAGCTCAATGCCTCAGGCACTCGTATTGTATACTCAACCTATCTGGGAGGAAATAGCGATGATATAGGTAATGGAATCGCTGTGGACTCATCGGGAAATGTCTCTGTTACCGGATTTACTAATTCAACAAACTTTCCAACCGTCATGGCTCTGTATAAAAATAAAGAAGGGGAATCTGATGCCTTTATCACAAAGATAAATGCCTCGGGCGATAATCTTGTATACTCTACCTATCTGGGAGGAAGCAGCTCTGACTGGGGACGTGGAATTGCCGTGGATACCTTTGGAAATGCATATATCACCGGATGGACATATTCAAATAACTTTCCAACCGTTTCCACGATCATGGGAAGTAAAACAGCAGGGTATCAGGACGCCTTTATCACAAAGATAAATCCCTCAGGCAGTGAACTTATGTACTCCCTGTATCTGGGTGGAAACAATTACGATACCGGCAACGGGATTGCCGTGGATACCTTCGGAAATGCATACGTCACCGGGTATACCAATTCAACGAACTTTCCCATAGTCTCCGCTATCCACAAAAGCTACGCAGGCGGATATCACGATGCCTTTATCACAAAGATAAATCCCTCAGGCAATAAACTGGTATATTCTACCTATCTGGGGGGAAGTGGTGATGATATAGGTTATGAAGTCGCTGTAGACGTCTCCGGAAATGCCTATATCACCGGACTAACATGGTCAAACAATTTTCCAACGACTTTGCCTCTCTATAAGAATATTGCAGGAAATAATGATGTCTTTATCACCAAGCTCAACACCGCAGGCAGCGTTATATACTCTACCTATCTGGGAGGAAGTATGTATGAGAGCGGTCATGGGATTGCTGCCGATATCTCCGGGAATGCATATATCACCGGAGTAACCCGTTCCGATGATTTTCCGGTAACCTCTGCTCTCTATGAAAGGGGTGCAGGAAATAACGATGCCTTCATCGTAAAGCTCAATGCCGCAGGAAATAAACTTTTATACTCTCTGTACCTTGGAGGAGACAATGAGGATGCCGGTTATGGAGTTGCTGTAGATACCGAAGGAAATGCATATGTCGCCGGAAGAACAGAATCAGATAATTTTCCGGTAATCTCTGCAGTCTATGGGAATAAAACGGGGGATCATGATGCCTTCATTACAAAAATTGCCCTGATGAAAGGCAAGATATATGGGTATGTGGCAGATAGTGAAAATAGCCCCGTTGGATATGCAAGCATAGTCCTTAAAGGGACAAAAGCTATGTCCAGGTTTATACTCTCCGATGAAAATGGCTCTTTTCAGTTTCGTGATTTAGATGCAGATATGTATACTATTTCTGCAATGAAAAAGGGTTATGAGGAAGCCAGGAAGAAAGTAGGAATTGAAGAGGATAAAGTAAAAGTAATTATGCTAAGAATGAAGAAAAAACAGCGATCGTAAGTCTTTTGGAGAAGAGAAGCATGCGTGCAATTTGGACGGGAATCATGCGTTTTGGACTTGTCAATATTCCCATTCGGCTTTACAGCGCCACAGGAGAAAGAAGGCTTAAGTTTCATTACCTTCATAAAAAAGATCTGTCACCCATCAGACATGCCCGTATTTGCCGGGAAGATGGACGAGAGGTCCCCTATGAGGATATTGTAAGAGGCTATGAATATCAAAAAGGTGATTATATTATCTTAACAGATGAGGATTTTAAGAAAGCAAACCTCCGGAAAACAGGGACTATTGATATTATAGAATTTGCAAAAGAGGAGGAAATTGACAGTAAGTATTTCGAGAAACCGTATTACCTGGAACCAGGCCGTGGAGCCGATAAAGCTTATGCGTTGCTTCGTGAAGCCTTACAACGTTCTAAAAAAGTAGGGATAGCCAGGTTTGTTCTGAAAAGCCGGGAACATCTCGGCATTATCAAACCTGAAGGAGATGTGATAGTTCTTAACCAGCTCAGATTTAAAGATGAGCTACACGATATCGGAGATCTGAAACTACCTTCTAAAGCTGGAAAAAATAAAGAAATAGAATTAGCTCTTGCATTTATTGATCAGCTTACAGAACCATTTAAACCGGAAAAGTACCACGATACCTACAGCGAGGAACTCAAAGAGGTCATTCCAGAGCGAGTACATGGCAAGGCCCCTGCTCCGGAAAAAGAGAAACCGGTACCAACGCCTGCCACCGATTTGATGTCTATCCTGCGGGAGAGCCTGAAGCGGGCCAGGCAAAGGGCGTCATAAAGATTAGGGAAATATTCCAAATTGAGGGTTCAGGTTATAAACCTGAACCCGCCCAGGAAAGAATTTCCCCCTTTTCTAAAGGGGGATCAAGGGGGATTACTTCTTCTTTGCTTTGCTCCGAGCTTTGGCTTGCTCACAATAATTGTGAAAAGATAATCTTTTTGGACAACTCCCAAGTCAGGTTTGCACCTTATTTTGAGTAATTACATGATTATAACCCACACCTTCAGGTTTAAGAAACTGGTTTAAACGCTGGTAAAACTACGCTAACCTTGGTAAACTTCCCTTCAACACTATCAATAATAAACCTGCCCTCATGGTCTCTGATAATACTATAACTGATGCTTAACCCCAGTCCTGTTCCCTTACCCCGGGGTTTTGTGGTATAAAACGGTTCTACTACTCTATCTCGTATCCTGGCAGGTATACCCGTGCCATGATCATAGAAGGTAATCTTTACCGCCGGACGGTTATCTATCGTTGTTTCTTCCCCGATAATCTCCAGGATTTTATTCTCATGCACCTCTGGATATTTCTGGTTTAAGGCATATCGCGCATTACTGATAGCATTCAGAAAGACTTGTTGTATTTGCTGGGGATGTGCAATAATTTGGGGCAATTTTTGAGAAACATCTAACGTTATCGTAATACCCTCTTTTCGTAATTGTGCCTCTGTCAGAACAAGCGTATTTGTTATTATTTCATGAACACTGACAATGCTTTTTTTCTCCTTCGCATCACCCTGTCTTGCAAAGGAAAGAAGACTGCTGGTTATGTTCGCTATACGGTTAGCCTCTTTGATAATCCGGCCGGCAATATCCCTTTCCTTACTTCCTTCGCTGCTTTTATTCAATAATATCTGGGCACAGTTAATAACACCGGTTATGGGGTTATTGATCTCGTGGGCTACACCCGCTGCCAGTTCACCTAATGATGCCAGATGTCTGGACCGTTCAGCCTCTCTTTGCAAGGTTATCTTTTCCGTGATATCCAGAAATACGCCTAAGATGCCAAGAACATTACCCTTTTCATCTTTTATCGGGGTTCTCACCATACGGACAATCAATGTCTTTCCATCTTTCATATATTCTTCTTCTCTATCATCTGTTTGCCCTGATTCCATAATCTGCTTATCTTCAGCTCTGTACTTCTCGGCAAGTTCTTTGGGAAAAAAATCATAATCGGTCTTTCCTGTGATCTCATCCGGTCTGATGTGAAAATCTCTTGCTAAATTCTCATTACAAGATACAAACCTGAGAGCTTTATCTTTAGAAAATATTCTTTGAGGAAGATTTTCAATAAGAAGCCGATATTTACTTTCGCTTGCGCGCAACACATCTTCAGCACGTCTGCGTTCGGTAATATCGCGGGCAATACCCAAAATCCCGATTACTGATCCTTTCCGGATTTGTGGAGTCACTTTAAATTCTCCAACCAGATAATTACCGGACTTGCTCAGAATACGCAATTCAAAAGCCGGAGGTATTTCCTTCTGATGAACACGTTGCAGCAACTTTAATGCGATGGACCTGTCATCAGGATGAACCAGGGGGATAAACTGCTTATGCAGCCATTCCGTACGCAACCAACCCGTAATAGTCTCAAAAGCAGTATTGAGCGAGACAATAGTTCCGTCTACAGTAAGCGTGTAGATTACATCCAGGGCATTCTCAACAAGGTTTCTGTATCGTTCTTCCGATTCATGCAACGACTCATCCGCCAGCTTATGCTCAGCCATTTCTTTCCGGAGTTTTTCATTTACCATGATAAGATCTGCTGTCCTTTTTGTCACTCGTTCCTCGAGAGACTTATTAAGCGCCTTCAATTCCTCCTCTATCTTTTTAAGCTCCGTAACATCCTGAATTGTCCCGTTCATCTGAATTGGCTTTCCCGTAGTATCATAGATAACTTCCCCCTGACAGTGGGCAAAACGCACCGTGCCATCGGGCAAAGATATCCGATGGTCAATGATAAAGGGTTTTCCCTCATATAAGGCCTCGTGAATAGACTTTCTCACATATTCTCTATCACCGGGATGAATAGCATTCATAAATATCTCATAACTTATATCAGATGTTTGCGGAGATAAACCAAAGATCCGATAGACCTCATCAGACCAATAGAGTATATTTTTTTCTTTATCCCATTCCCAGTTTCCCACATGAGCAATTCTTTGGGCATTGGAAAGACTGGCCTCGCTTTTGCGGAGCGCCGATTCCGCCCGTCTCTGTTCGGTAACGTCTCTGGCTGTGCCAATAGTTCCTATGATATTCCCCTTTTCATCCCGCAGGGGAAAATTTTTATATTCACAAACCCTTCCCGTATCTCTGAAAGAAAGTTCAAACAGAAGGCTTTCTCCCTTTACGGTTCTTGTACAGACATCTATTGCTTTTTTCAGGTTTTCTTCGTCAAAAAGAGGCGCAAATGGCTTTCCAAAAAATTCCTCAGGTTTGTGACCCGTTAATATTCCGAATATCTTATTTACAAAGAGAATATTTCCTCTGGTATCACAAATGTACGCAAGATCCCGTATCTCAGAAAATAATATCTCATATTTTTTCAACCGTCCCTCTGTCTGCTTACGATTTTCGATTTCTCTCCGAAGTTCTTCATTGCCCTTCGCAAGCGACATTGTCCGATCATTCACCTGTTGTTCAAGGGATTCATTCAGCGTCCTCAGTTCATCCGCCATCCGCTTGTGCTCGGCAATCTTCCCGGCAAGTTTCTCTGCCATAGCATTAAAGCATGTGGCCAAAACGCCAAACTCATCTTTGCGATTCGCTTTTACCCGGAAATTCAATTCCCCCCATGCGAATTTTTCTGCTGCATCCGTTAAATCCTTGACTGGCCTTGATGTCGAGACAGCAAAGACAGTCCCCGCGCCGGCGGCAGCGGCAATACCTATCATCCCCATAAACAAGGTAATAAAACCAAACTTTTTTAATGACGCAAAGGCCTCTGCCTTATCCATCTCTGCCAAAAGTATCCAGCCATATTCTGGTATATCTAATGCAGCGCCAACAGCGGGTATTCCTCTATAGTCTCTGTATATACCAATATACTCTTTCTTACCCCTGATAATCTGGCGGACTGGCTCTGTATCTACCATCTGCCTGAGAGGCGCATTGTCGATAAATCTTGACTTCGTAAGCATCATCTTGTCTCTATTGACCAGGTATAGCTCAATGGTCTCTCCCATTCCGGCACGGTTGATCGCAATCTCGCTCAATATGGTAAGGCTGTAGGTACAAATAATGGAGCCAAGCGGCTCAGCGCTATATTCAGAGATAATTGGCGCAGAGATACATACGCAATCTTTATCAAAGTAAGAAAAGTAATGCGGCTGGTCAACGTCTACAGTATTGTGGCCTATATCTTGTGGAAATACGCCCTTATGAGAAATATCTTTGCCAATCAACTTCTCACTCGTGGATGTTGTAACCTTACCATGTTCATCGAGAAGGGTTATTGCGATAAGTTGACGGCAGAGCGGAAGTTTATCCTCTATGAGGTATCTCTGTAAGGAAGCTGCTTCAGGCTGTTTGGAAATCCCTTCACGAACAACAGTCTCAAAAGCGCTTTTGATAAACTTGTCAGCGCTGAAATCTATGGCACGCGTCTTTTTTATCTCCATAAGAGACAGAAAATGAAGTCTTTTTGATTCTGCAAGCCCTTTTAGCTTCTCCAGAGTTTGATATTTCAGTGTATTTCTGATAGAGAAGTAGCAGGTAGTTGCAATTACGACAATAGGAATAAGAGAAATACACAATACAAATATGAGCAACTTTTTCTTAATCGACAGGAATAGTCTCATTTTGTAGATCCTTAAGGTCAAGCTATCCCAATGTTAAAGTAAGGAAAATATTCCTCATACTTGAAGATATGTCTGGCACAAATTAATGAATAAATATAAGAGTTTAGTATGGTAAATGTTAATTTGGTAATAAATAACTTCTTTATATATGAATAAGCAATCTTAATACCTTTATTAGTAATTAAAAGGTTTTATTTTTAGGAAGTATAAGTATAATTTACATAAATACTAAAAATAAGCCAGGGGTAGGGGCGAAGCATTTGCCGTTCAGCGTATACATAGTATTTTAGGCCAATAACGGCAAATGCTTCGCCCCTACAATAAATATTGAAATTTCTATACATAAATGTAGGGCAAGGCTTCAGCCTTGCCTCCCCCGTCTGAATTGTCCACGGGAATGGCAAACCTAAAGAGTCTGTGCAGAAAGATATATTTTCAGGGTAAAGAATATAAAAATAGAGGAAGGCAGATACGCCAAGTTAAAACCTGCTGGCTTATCCTCAAACTCTTCTCATATTCATGAGAGCATGGTTTGAGAGAAAAACCCTGTTTCCTGAACTAAAGAGTACATAGGCATAAGAAAAGCTTCTTAAAAATAGAATTTATTGATAAAGATAATATCCTAAATAGAATTTTAGGAAAGAAATGAAACAAAAGAAATAAAAACGTACAAAAATGAACAACAATACACATTTATGTGCAAAAAAACTGATTCATGCGTAAGAAAAGATGGGAACAATAAACGATTCAACTAACATGCAACTGATATTCAAGAGGTTTTCACGAATATCTTATAGTACCCTCTGTATGAAACTGAACATACCGCATTCAATCCCGAAGGGATGACATCTTAACGCAGATATCCTATGTCACCTCTTCGGGGTTGAAGGGCTTTTTTCTGCTTTTTCTATAATCATAACATCTCTACGGGATTAGGCAGGAAAATGAAAAGAGAGACGCAAGATTTTTCGTCTCTACAACCAGCAAACGCAAAATCGTGTATCTCTACGAGTGTTTCCATGGTAAAGATTAATCACGATACCGGAGGGCGTGTGGTTCCGACCTGTTCCCAAACTCTTCCCCGTTTACATGAGGACATGGTTTGGGAACAAGCTACTAGAACCTATAAGGAATTGAAACAATCATACAAAGAAAGAATTGTTAAGCTTCACAAGCCTTTCATTCAAGATAATTTACCATAAGAGGCTCCAGAGTATTTGTCATTGCGAGGGGGTTTTTTTCCCGAAGCAATCTTTTCTCAACTATGCAAGAGATTGCTTCGGACACTACCCTCGCAATGACACGTTAAACACAACACGGACAAACCATCCCTGTTCAAGATATACAGAGACAGGGTTTTGTCCGTGCCACCCTATCATGATAATGTACGGTTTCATCCTTTGAATACTATAAAGTAGGGCAACCCTTCAGGGTGCTACCTCCATGCATATTCAGACGGAGGAAAGCAAGGCTAAAGCCTTGCCCTACATCGACTCTGTTCTTTCATGAGGAGAGACGTAATATTTTACGTCTCTCCTGCCCATGGTAGCCTCATGGATGATTCATGTAAATACAGAGTAACAAAACAATGATCAGGTGTGTTTCTATGTAAGAATCTATAGCTTAGCTTGAATACCGGGGCAGCATTATGATGATTTTGGTATATTCTCCCTCTCTGCTATCAATCATAAGCTTACCACCATGATTCCTGATAATAGTATGACTAATACTTAATCCTAACCCAATCCCCTTATTACTATATTTTGTTGTAAAAAAAGGATTGATTACTTTATCTCTCATTTCGGCAGGGATACCGGTGCCGTGGTCACAAAAAATGATCTTTACATAGGCATTATTATTCATCGTTGTTTCTTCCCCTGAAATCTCAAAGATTTTATTATCGTGCGTTTCGGGATATTTCTGATTCAGGGCATATCGGGCATTGTTTATGATACTTAAAAATACCTGCTGAATTTGCTGTGGATGCGCAAGGATTTCAGGTAATTTTTGGGAAATATCTAACTTCATCGTAATACCCTCTTTTCGTAATTGCGATTCTATCAGGGTAAGCGTATCAGACAATATTCCATGCATGTTAATAATATTCTTTTTTTCACTATCGGGCCGGGTAAAAGACAGAAGACTATGTACGATATTAGCTATACGATCTCCTTCCTTGATAATTCGTCTGGCAAGGTCTTTTTCCTTACTTCCCTCGCTACTTTTATTCAATAATATCTGGGCACAGTTAATAACGCCGGTTATGGGATTATTAATCTCATGGCCTACACCCGCAGCCAGTTCACCTAATGATGCCAGATGTCTGGACCGCTCAGCCTCTCTTTGTAAGATCACCTTCTCGGTAATATCCCAAAATATGCCTAAAATACCAATAACAGCGCCTTTTTCGTCCTTTACAGGAGTTCTTACTATACGGATAATTAATTCCTGTCCATCTTTACTATACTCCTCTTCTCTTTCATCTGTTTGCCCTGATTCCATAATCTGCTTATCCACGGCTCTGTATTTCTCGGCAAGTTCTTTGGGGAAAAAATCATAATCGGTCTTTCCCGTAATCTCATCCGGCCTGATGTGAAAATCTGCTGCTAAATTTCTATTGCAGGATACATACACTAAACTCTTGTCCTTATAAAATATCCTTTGTGGCAGATTCTCAAGGAGGAGCCGATACTTGCCTTCACTGATACGCAGGGCATCCTCAATCATTTTCCGATGGATAACAACGCTTAATTGGGTAGCAACCGAAGAAATAAGCCTGGTCAACCGTTCATCTTCATCCCGTTGTTCTTGCATAAAGAATGTCAGTACGGCAATAACTTCATCATTCGTTACGACGGGAATACCCATTGCTGCTTTAAAGCCAAATTTCTTGCAAAACTCTGCATGGGGGAAGTTTCTCCTTACCATAGACTCGATCATCCATTCTGGCTTCTTTAAAGACCATACACGGCCCGGAAGACCACATTCCGGCGAAAAGGCAAGCATTTTACTGTCTTGTTTAATTTCTTCCATTTTTTTAGGATCTCTATGCCATGCTACACAATATTCGAGGTATTTACCGTCAGGAGAGATAAGCCATGCCTCACCATAAACCCAACCGGTAGCCTCGCATACTTTACGCAGTACAATGCCAAGCGTAGAAGAGAAATCTTCTGCCTCAACAATTGCAAAGGTCATTGTTTGCAGCAGCTTAATCTCTTCTTCCATCTCTTTATGCTCAGCGACTTTCATACGAAGCTCTGTGTTTGCCTTTGCCAGCGCCGATGTCCGTTCTGCTACACGGCATTCTAGAGATTCGTTAACCGTTCTTAGTTCTTCTTCAACCCTCTTGTGTTCAATCGCATACCGTATGGAACGCGCCAGCAATTTGTAATTCACTTCCTCCTTAACAAGATAGTCCTGCGCCCCCGCCTGCACCGCCTTAGTACCTGTTACTTCATCAATAAACCCTGTCAATACTACAATGGGTAATTTTGGCGACTGTGTACGGACCTGACTAAGCATGTGAAGGCCTCCATTATCTGGTACGTTGAGGTCCAGAAGTAACACATCAAATCGTTTTTCTTTCAGATACTCCAGTCCTAATAAAAACTGACTGGCGTGTTCCAGCTCAAATTTGACAGTATCGTCTTCTTTTAGTATCTCCTGTATCAATCGGACCTCATCTGAATTATCATCTATGAGTAAAACCCTGATGCGTTTCTTGTTCATTTCACCTCTCCTGAGTCACCATTATCAAAGATAAGATTTTAAAAATAGCAGAGAAAATACCTATAATACTCCTGGATACAATAATTCCGCCATACCTATAGCATCCAAGAGATGAAACTGAACAGGATGTGGCAAAAGTCGAGTCCTTGATTGTATGCTGATGTATGAAACGTATGAAATCCTTAAAAATGTCATTGCGAGGGGTGAGCGACGAAGCAATCTCTGCCTTTGGGATTGCTTCAGACAATACTCTCGCAATGACCAGCGAGGTAGTCTTTCCTCTGTTGAGGATTATGTTCGATTTCATCCTTGGAATACTATATTTGTAATCGATATTGCGGAAGTAGCGGAAGTAAAGGTTTAAAATTCTTTGTAAATATAAAACTTTCGTAGTATATTTCAAGATAAATTCATAATTTATTAATGTAAAATGAGAAAACTCTGTAAATTTGAAAGATTTTTAGAAAAAAACTATAGATACATTCATCAGAATTATGGTATATCCTGGTTTACAACCTCATGGAATGTAGAGGAATTTCAATTCTGTAGGGTAACCCTTTAGGGTTGCCAGTGCACATATTCAGGCGGGGAGGCAAGGCTGAAGCCTTGCCCTGCGTCTTACGAAGAGATAAAAGTCGCCGAAGGCCTCATGAAACGTGAATAGTAAAAGAATAACAACGAAGCATTTCTCCTTAAGGTATCTATGTGTTATTATAGAAGGCTTACAGGAGGAACGGTCTGCCGGGTCGTCTCTATCTTTCTATCCATGCTACCCGGATAGAAGGGTTGTAAGGGCATAAGCGTTACCTTAAGCAGTATATGGGGTGGCACGGACAAACAAGTTTGTCCGTGTTCAACCTGAGAGATGCAGTTAAGTAAGGGAGCAGAATATCCAGAAACATAAAATGGTGTTAAACTCTTATGCAAGCGATACTATTTGACATGGATGGAGTACTTGTTGACTCTATGCCTTATCACGCAGAAGCCTGGGATATGGTACTAAAGACTGTTGGTATCAATATTGAGAAAAAATTGATTTACGAGCTTGAAGGCGCAAATTCCCGGCAGGTAATTGATGCCATATTCAGACAGTTCGGCCGCATCCCTACCGATGAAGAAATACAAGAAATTACCCGTAAAAAGTTAGAGATATTTGAGCGGATAGCACAGGTAAAACCCTTCGATGGTATACAGGAGTTCCTTGAGACAGTAAAATCAAAGTATAAGCTGGCCGTCGTTTCAGGTTCTCACCGTCAGACGGTAAAGAAAACAATAGACACCTTCTTCCCGGATACTTTTGAGGTGGTTATTGATGGGGAAGAAACCAAAATAAGTAAACCGTCGCCGGAACCTTATCTTATAGCCGTCCGGAAACTTCACATACCGAAGGATCATTGCCTTGTTGTCGAAAATGCCCCTCTTGGCATACGGTCAGCAAAGAGCGCAGGCCTGCGATGTATTGCTATTACCACCTACCTTGGCAGGGAGTATCTGAAAGAGGCGGACTGGATTGCAGAAAATCACCGGGAGATGATAGCATATATCCAGAGAGGAACAGCAAACTTTTCCCTCTGAAGAGCTTATCTTTACTCAACCTGATGTACAGGAATTCAGTTACGCGGGGTAATCTTTTAGGGTCGCCATCCCTGATCACTTATTCAAGCGGGGGAGCAAGGCTAAAGCCTTGCCCTACATTTAATGGAGAGACGCAAAATCTTGCGTCTCTCCAGGTTTGTGTCCATCTGAAAGGAAGAAAAGGTAAAAATCTCTTTTATAAATACCCACTATTTCAGATCAGCTCTTATTCACTGCCTTCCGGCACATAGATTACCTTTCCATCTTTTAATCTATATGCTATCCCCAGACGGGTGCCTTCGCCCTGTACACTCTTGTCGGTAACTTTTTCAACCTTTACCTGCTTTCCCTTTTTCGTAACAATCTCTATCTGACCATTATCATTTTTCCTCACCGTCGTAATCTCTGTTTTTGGAGAAAGAAGATCAAGCAGGCTGTATGCGCTGATTAACGCCCCGATAAGACCTACAATAAACACAACTCCAACATCAAAAAGATTCGCCACGCCTGACAGGGGATCTTCCTGATGGAGGTCAACTTCCTTTCTGATGGCCCTGCGCCTTTTTTTCAGGTATCTCATTTTTGCAATTTAGTTCACCGCCGAGATACAGAAGATACGAAGGAATGAAAAGATCAGGGAGATGGAAGACTGGAGAGTTGAAAATTTCTTAGTCTCTCATTTTTCCAACTTCTTATCTTCTGATTTTTTTCTCCGTACCCTCTGTATTCTCTGTGACTAACTACTCCTCATCTTTCATAATACATTCCGTAAAATACTCAAGATTCTTTATATCTTCATGGATCCACCTATTTTTTACCGTAGAAAGAAAATAAGCGGTAATTCCAATTGCTAACCCCACGACAGTTGTGGTAAAGGCAATGGTAATATTACCTGAAAGTTTCTCAAGATCGCCCTGCGATAATGCTGATAAAGCAGGTCCCATAGGAATTATCGTTCCCATCAGCCCAAGAGTAGGTCCTGCACGGATCATGAGCCGAAGCTTATCCAGGCTTCTGGTCATTTTTTGTTCCTTACTTTGCAAGAGGTATTCAACACGGGTCTCTTTGCCACTTTTACTCTTTTTTAATTCACCGGCAAGTTCCTTAAAATATTCCCTAAAATAAAATGGTATCTCTGACATTATCCTCCCTGATTCCCCTTCACAAACTTCCCCTGCCTCTCCCTTCCTAATCCCGCCTACCCCTCCCTTACTAGCTCCTCCCCCTGTCTCCTCTTTCCTGATTTCTCTCCCTGTTCCCTCCCTCCTAACTCCTTCCACTCCCTCCTCTTTCCCAATTCCTCCTACTCCCCCTCCTTCCCTAACTCCCTCCATTCCCTCCCCTTTCCTAGTTCCTTCCATTCTCCCCCCTTTCCTAAAGGGGGGATGGGGGGAATTAGAAAATACAGCCAGTTGCGATGGCAGCATAAAAGATTCTATAAACTCTTTTACATCTTGCCTGCGAGCCTGCTTCTTTCGTTCTGAATATTCAGAAACAAAACTTCCTGTAGTTATAATTACCCAAATAAAAAAGACAACCAATAAAATCATAACGGGATAGAGCATCGCTGATGAAAGAATAGAGAGAATGTTTTGTACCAGGTTGAGAAAACCCATAGTTCATTATCCTTAATAAAAATATTTTACCGTTAAGCCGTAAAAGATGCGAAGAAGCACCTGCATAAAATAATGAAGATCTTTATACAATTACATTAAGCTGCCTTTGGCAGATCGAAGTAGAGCGAGGTTTTAGCCTTGCCTTACGGTGAAATTCCTATACATTAAACAGGTGAACCCCCTATAAAAATCTCTTCCTTACCCATCCATAAAAAAAGAAACCGATGCATCCTAATACTATTATCATAGCAAACCACGACCTGTTCGATGTATCTACAGAAGAGGATATGCTGCGACGCGCCTCTCCTTTATCTTCATTGGCTTTTATCTCTTCCATTTCGAATCCATTCACGACTTCTGTCTTTTCGTCTAAAGATACCTCCGTCTCTTTTCGTTCTCCTAAATCTTCTAATTCCCTTTTATCTTCTCTTCCTAACGCCCCTAATCCCCCCTTCCCCCCTTTACTAAAGGGGGGTAATGGGGGATTACCAAAGGAGGGTAAGGGGGGATTAGGAAAGGGGAGTAAAGGGGAATTAGGAGAGGAGGGATCAGGGGGATTAACCGAGGGTGGAGGGGATAGAGAAGTAACTGGCCGCCCGGCTTTACTCAATTGTGGTACCTGAGACTGAACAAGCTTATCCATCTCTGTCTTCCGCTCGTTGAGTGTTTTCCCTGTAGCGGTTTTTAAAATCTCAGCATATTGAACCAGGATTTCAGGATTTACAAGACCTGATGTACTCAAAACGTCCATGGCATATTGTTGAAAAGCTGGGTTATTGCAGGTATGCTCACAGCAGGATACACCATGCTCTAGTACCGTTTCCATATATTCCGTCGCCAAAGTTTGTTTCACCTTTTCCGTAGGATGCCAATAATCCTTTCGTACAGCCTCCAGCATACGAGCTGTAAGGGCCTGATAAGCATAGGGGTTTTTCTTGCCAAAAAATTCTTTTAAATCCATCCCGTATTTATCTTCAACGTAGACTTCAAATGTCTGCTCCCAACGGGCATCGTCTATTGTCTCGGGTACAGTGACCTGCCAGCCCCACATATTCTCAACAAATTCAGACATCTTATTGGCCCCTTCAAATCCCTCTTTCTTCATCCCTTCAATCCATTCGGGATTCAGGTAGCGGGACCGCAGTTCCATGCCCATCATCCTATCGATCGGTGTCATCTCCGGCTTTGCCGGGTTCATGATATTTGTAACAACCAGACCGGGAGATTTTCCATCCAGTTCCCGAATTGCTGCAGCAAGCCCTCCGGCATACATATAAAAATCATCATTATCAAGTGTCCCGTAAACATTGGTAGAACGGCTGTGGACTACCATCCTGGTTCCACTCAATACCATCTTATAGACCTCTTCCATTGGCTCGCCCCACAAACCGTTTCCATAACCGTGGCTCATTCGTTTCAGATATTCCTCTGCGACCACGGAATCATCTTCCCAGGTCCCGCTTGCACTCACAATCCGTGAGACATTCAAATCGTAACGCCCGGGTGCTTCATCAAAGATTCTTATGGCAGCATATTGTTCAGCCTTCTTTCTGGGCCAGCCTTGCTGAACCAATTTCCCGGTCAATTCTATGATATGTTGCCGGACAAGGTTATCTTCCTCATCAAGCTTCTTTACCATTTGAACAGCCTGATCGATGTAGTGAGTCAACTGCCCAAACATCTCTTCTGCTGCTGAAGAGACGACGATATCGATTCTCGGACGGCCTAACTCTTCTTTTGGTATGACCTTGATTCCTGTTACCTTCCCCCACTCATTCCAGATGGGCTCAACTCCCAGTAAATAGAGTATCTGGGATTCCAGTATACCTTCATGACGTATCGTCTCAGTGCCCCATATAACAAATGATAGTTTTTCGGGATAGTTACCGTTATGTTTCGCCTGATACGTATCAAGCAGTTCCCGGGCTAATTTCATACCGACCTGCCATGCCTCTTTTTTGGGAATCTTTTCAGGATTAAAGGCATAAAAATTTTTCCCCGTTGGTAAAGAGCTTGGATTCCTTACAGGATCATTTCCTGTCCCGGTCGTGATAAACTGCCCATTCATAGATTTCATCATGCTGGATAACTCCCGCTTCGCACCTTCCTGAATATTTTTATCTAACTCAACAGCAGAAATATCTTTCATAACTTCTTGTATCGCCTGAATGGTAGACGAACGAAGGGATTCATCAGGTGCATTGCCAAAGGTATGCAATCCATATGGCATATTTAACTGTTTCATCTCTTTAAGAAATTCTTCAATTTCATGAATAACCTCATGGTCAAGTTTGTGGGAATTTCTCTCCACTTCATAATTATTTCTTGTTTCATCATGAGTAATCCCCCCTAACCCCCCTTTAGGAAAGGGGGGATTCTTGGTATCTCCCTGCACCAGGTATTCACTGATATTTATATCCTTATCAAGTCCCAGGGCTTTTACTTTTTTTATAATATTTTCCTGATACTGCCCTGCATGCTCGGCACCCTGCTCAAGGGCCTGATCATGACTGCTTATCATCTCTTCAAGCCCGGCATATTCATGATACAGTCCACCCTTTTTTAAGGGTGGAATCATGTGGTCTACGATAACTGCCGAGCCTCTTCGTTTCGCAACAAGTCCCTCACCAACATCATCTACAATATAAGGGTAGATTACCGGTAAATCCTGAATCAACGCTTCCGGCGCATCATCCCCAGAAAGACCGCCACTTTTTCCTGGCAGCCATTCATGCGTACCATGGGTACCAAAATGAATAACGGCATCAGCACCAAAACCGTACTTCAGCCATGCATAAACCCCCACATATTGATGATGCGGAAACAGGTCTTTGCTGTGAAACATGGCTTCGATATCCTCCATCCAACCCCTCACGGGCTGTGGCAGGATAACAACATTTCCCTGCCTTACCGCAGGAATAACCATATACTTTTTCTTCTGTTTCGGATCGGTCCATATCATAACATTTGATTCTTCAACCGGCCCCCAATCCGCAGTAACCTCTTTGATGAAATTTACCGGCAAATTTCTGATCCACTTCTCGTAATCTTCCAGTGGCAGCAATACGCATTTTCCGTGCTTTACCATTTCATCAAGTTCACCGGGCACCCAATTCCCAATGTTTCTCCCGTATCTCAGGGAATTTTCAAGGAGTATTTCTTCATCAATTGCTTCATTACCAATATCATATCCATCATCCTTCATCCTCTTTAAGACAGTATCAATACTGGCAAAAACATTTAAATAGCTGGCACCGATATGCTGTTTTCCTGGCGGATAATTCCAGTAGAATATCGCTACCTTTTTATCTCCGTTATCTTTTTCCTGTAAATTGATCCAGGCACGTATGCGATTAACAGCCCGGCCGATACGTTCCGGTATCGGCTTTCGCTCCTCAACAAAGAAACCTGTTTCATCATCCTTTTCACGGATACGATACGATACGACAGTAGGCTGAATAAGCCCTGCAATCTCAGGGATCGCTAACTGCCAGCTTACTTCCAAAGAACTCAGACCTTCAGGGTCGTTCTCCCATGTCTTCCCGTCCTTCCCATACACCGTAATCAAATTGATTATTGGTACTCCACATTTTTCCAGCGAATTCACGGCTTTGAAATCTGAAAAGCGAAATAAAAATGAGAGTATGCCGGAAACCCTTGGAACCCCTTTGGAATCTACCAATAGTCTCTCGACTGCGGCCCCTTCAGGATACCCAAACGCTACAAAGGCATTCAGTCCTTTTTCCTCAAGGGTACGGATTATATCATCCTCCACTTGATTCTGACCCTGCTCACAGAACGATGAATAGGTCAGGACTGCAACCCATTTTGCATCTTTCTTACAATAGCCTTTTTCCTTATACCAGCTCTCATATTCCTCAAATGTCTCAAAAAACATCCCTTGTGAGTTGTGGCGATGGTAGTAACCATTTTTTAATAACTTCTCTGGCGGCTCTGTCTTTATCCCGGAAACTCCGGCATATTTCTTCAGAGAGAATAGCAGCATGTTTTGGAAATTCTCTATCCCGCCGGAATCAAAATACGAGCGGAATTCTTCATCATACGTAAGTCCCAGCTCGATATACTCCTTATCTAAACCTGCAGAGTGGTTTATGGGTAATATATGTGCCCCGCGGGAAATAGCCTTTTTAATTGCCTCCTGATCAAAACCTGCTTGTGTTGCGGTTGAAATCCGTATCCCCATGATGTCGATAACAACGATATCAGCATCTTCAATCTCATGAGGATTGAAACCGGAATCGAGATCGGTAGTACTCACCAGCTCAAAGTCTATGCAGTTCTTAAGGGACGGATATTCCTTCCAGGTATTTTTTATTGCCTTAATAACGGTAGGAGTAAGGTAGTTTCCCACGATAAAGGTATATTTCAAAGACCTCGCTTCTTCTGCATGGGAAAAAGGCAGGTAAGAAGTAAATATGATAAACAGTATGAAAATTGCATATCTTCTCATTGATCAGCATCCCCTTGAAAAGGTTACCGGTTAGCGGTCATTGCAAGCAAGTGAACCAAAGCCAAAAGTAAAGGAATAATCCCCCTTGATCCCCCTTTAGAAAAGGGGGAAAATTTCCCCTTCTAAAGGGATAGAGGAGTTATGGATTCCCTTTTCTCTTTCTCCTCTTTTATACTCCCCCTTCTACTATTTCTCTCATATATTTCCCCCTCTTGTATTTTCCCCTTCTCTAAAACACTCACACGTTTCCCTTTTCTAAAACACTCACACATTTCCCCCTTTTTTAAAGGGGGATCAAGGGGGATTAAGATACTCCAGTTGTAGTTACTCAAAATACTGTTGGATCATAGTAGGGGCGAACCTTGTGTTCGCCCACCCTTTGCGCAAATTCAAGCTCTGTGCGTTTTCCCACGACTAGGGCGAACACAAGGTTCTCCCCTACCCCGGTTTTGCACTTTATTTTGAGTAATTACCCCAGTTATTTCTCCTTAGCGATGGACATAATAGTACCTTTTGGACATCTCCTTGCATCCCTATTGATATTATTCACAAGCTCCCTTATTTACCCTGCAGGAACAAACATCCTTTGCGTATTCCCATTTCATACGATCACCCTCATTGAGAATACAGGTATTTGCAAAGGATGTCGCACGTTTACCGTTGATATGGTAATACCATACTTTGTCGCCAACTTGCCCCTCTACCTTATCGATAGAGGTAACTAAAAAATGTTCACCCTTTTGTTGTGTTTCAATCTTTGCAACAGATTGAAGTACCTCCAGCGCGGTAATACCTTGTTTCCATGGTATTTCCACCTCACGATTCTGATGTAATCCTCCGGAATCGATCTCTACCGTTACATTTCGATTAGCACAAAATGCCGTTGACAAAAAAATGAAAAAGATAAAACCCCCTACTACTCTACCGAAGTGTTTCATAATTTTTGTTCCTCCTTTAGAATTTAAATTCCAATCCTCCATATGCTGTAAAACCAAGCGAGCCAAAGCCTGTTACCTCTTCGTAATCGTAATCAAAGAGGTTTTCGAACCTGATATATGCAGTCATCAACTTTGTAATGTCGTAGCGAGTCACCTGATCAACGGTCCAATAGTTATCCATTTCTCTGCTATCACTATCTATCCTGTCCCTTGCCATAACTCCGGTTACATTGATACTCAATTTTTCAAGAGGCTGCGTATGCATACCAAGAGTTGCTCTATTTCTGGGTCTGCGGGGTAACTGCTGATCTTTCCCCCTATCTGTCGTCTCGGTATATGTGTACGTCCCGATCAATGAAAGCTTAGGAAGAGGTCTGTACGTTACCGTAGACTCAATCCCTTCCGATTCTGCCCTGGCTACATTTTCTGCCAGAAAACTTCCGTCAGGTTGTACTGCAGCAGTGATCAAATTGGTAAAGTCGTTCTCAAAATATGTAATATCCATAGTTAGTTTCTCTTTGATGATTTCCTTCTCAATACCGAAGTCCCAGCCCTTACTCTCTTCCGGATTAAGATTGGGGTTACCAAAGAACGGGAAAAAGAGTTCATTCAGACTCGGTGCCCGGAAACCTGTCCCCCACGATCCGTGGAACCGGGTACCGATCTCTTCAATGCCATACGATACCGTTGTTCGATAGGTGAGATTATTTCCGAACGTGCTGTAATCATCGTAACGGAATCCGGCAGTCCAATTGAATGATTCAAACAGTTCTATTTGATTTTGGAAAAAAACAGAGTTGTTCCAAAATCTCTTATCAAAATTGCCAACGTTTTCACCTTCCTGCACCTCATACTCATACCCGAAGGTTACCGTATCAATATCAAATAAAACAAAATCTGATTGATGCTCCAGCCTCCAGACCCGTGTAGGTATACGAAACTCTCCTGATGTATTTGTGGGATCAAAGCCCTTTAATTCTGTATCGTTAACGGAAATGAGAAACGAAGGTGTCCAGATATCAAAAAAGGTTTTATTGATCTTTGTAGAAAAAAGGACCTCATCTGTTGTAAGGCGCCGATCGGTATCATCTACCGGACCGACACCGAATTGAAATGTATCATATTCCAAATCTGAGTGAGCCGCTCTTACCGTTGCATCGATTCTTCCGTCATCCATAAAATTCCACCCTACCCGTGTAGAGCCGGTAAAATTCTCATAACCATCCGCTTCATCCCCACTGCTGGCAGAAGAAATACCATGAGTTTTCAAGTAGGAAGCGCCCAGGGAATAATCAAATTTTTCTTTCCCACCGGAGACACTGGCAGTCTCCCGATAGGTATCATGCATCCCATATTCTGTCCCCACAGTAACGGCCGTATCGCCTGCACCTCTTTTTGTAAAAATATTGACAACACCGCCAATTGCCTCCGAGCCGTATAAGGTACTTTGCGGACCGCGCAGGATCTCAACCCTCTCAATATTGTCTGTTGTAAGATTTGCAAAATTAAATGCCCCGGTTGTGGGGCTATTCATCTGGATACCATCGACAAAAACAAGTGTCTGGGCAGAAGAGGCTCCTCGTATGAACATGCTGGTGGTCCCCCCTATTCCACCCGTTCTTGCTACTTCAAGTCCGGGTGCCCGGCGTAATACATCAAGGAGCAGCGGGGCCTTGCTATTTTTTATATCCTCCCCGGTAATAACAGATACGGAACTACCGGTATTCTTTAATAATTGTTTTGTCCTTGTAGGAGTGATAACAAATTCCTCATTATTACTCCTCTTACCTTCATCCTCCCTTTCTTCCTTTGTATCCTCTTCCTTATTCTCACCTCCTTCTTTATCTTCATTTTCTAGTTTGTTTTCATCCTTCTTTTCATCGTGATCCTTACCCTCGCTCTTATCCTCATCCTGATTCTTATCCTTATCTTCATTCTGTATTGGTTCGTCTGGTAATACAGCAGTTTGAATAATTTCGCCTTTAAATATGAGGCTTTGAGATGACGATCTTAAATCGTGTTCGGGATCATGTGTCCTTGATATTTTGAGAGACTGATCAGCACTATCATATTCATCTGCAAAGGCATCTTTTCCTGGCAGATCTTTCTCCACATCAGTATCCTCTTCTTCTGAAAGAGAAGGGAAAGGCACTGTGGTCTGATTAACACTTGCAGTAGCATGGTTTTCTAAAACCTGCTTTCTTAATTCCAATAACTCTCTTTTCAAATCTTCATTTTCCTTGATAAGTTCTTCTGTCGTCTTTTCTTCAGCATGGCAATACGAGATCAGTATAGGAAAAACCAGAAACATAACGCATAAACATTTCATTCTCATTCTTCTTTTCCCCTCGAAAATAAGAATTAACCTTAGATTATTCGAATAGGTCTCCTGGCTTCCGGGTCTACCTACTTTCTGCACCTTCCCAGAAAGCTGTTTAATCAGTTTAAACCGTTTAAACGGCTTTCCAGTGGCTTATTGCAGATTTCGTCGCCGGTTACAGTTGCGGGGCAGCTCCTTTTTATGGGATTCCCTTGTATCCGAACTGTTATTAAATAAGCTTAACTACTAATGGATACGGATAAACACGGATAAGGTCAGTGGCCTCAGCAATAATTTTAAAACGCACTTTTATTGAAATAAAAAAACCCGTTCCTTCGTATAAGAAGAAACGGGTTCAAATGACCAATCGCAACGCTTCACCTCCTTTACTACGAAGAAGTTTCTCAGCAAAACATGACAGGCAGGTCTTCTGACTTAGCGGATCATCCTACTTGCTGCGCCTTCCCGGAAAACCGTTTAATCAGTTTAAACGGCTTTCCAGTGGCTCTTGCAACATTCGTCACCGAATACAGCGGCGGTACCGTTCCCTTTTCTCCCATTTGAAACCACAGATGACGCAGATTACACAGATAAAAAATGATCAATTTATGGAGTCGTTTAAAATGGGAGTTGGGATTCCCTTTTTATCCCGATGGATATATCGGAATACCTGTATGTATCATTTATACGAATATTATGCGCTACACAGCATGCTCCTTTCGGGGTCGTGGAATCACTGAATATTGTTGGTAACAAAACTTTCTAAAATTACACTCGGTATTGAACAATTCTCACCTATAATTTATTGATGAATTTAACATATCGTATATTACGTCCATATGTATATTCCTGCGGACAATATCGGCCAGTTCGTTGTATCGGTGCTCTTTTATATTTTTAAAATTTACCTGACAGCCGTCTGATGATGTTAAGCCTTTTTTACATTTCAAATAATTAATAAGTTTTGACCGGAACTCATCATTATCAAAGATACCGTGGATATAAGTACCTATTACGTTGCCATCGGCAGAAACACTTCCATCCAATACATCTACATCCTCTCCGGCCCGTTCAGCAATTCTTGCAAAATATCTAGCAGAATTATGTCCATTATATGTTGTCTCTCCCATATGGATCTCATACCCTGTTAATTCATTATCGGCATGGAACAAACCTTCGTGCTTTAACATACGAGCCTTCACCTGATAGGTATGCTTTTCCCTGGCAAAGGTGGTTATCGTGTTTAACAAACCTAAACCCTGAATACTATCCCTGGATGACTCTACATGATATGGATCACGAATTTGCCTTCCCAGCATCTGATATCCACCACAAATACCCATTATCATTGTCCCACATTTTGACAGTTTGATAATCTCTTCAGAAATGCTCCTTTCCTGCAGAAACAGTAAATCCTCTATGGTGTTCTTTGTACCTGGAATAACAAGCAAGTCCGGCTTGCCAATATCGTTTGCTCTATCTGCAAATCTCAATCTCACATCCTTCTCATGGGTAAATATATTGAAATCCGTGAAATTTGATATGCGGGGCAGTTTGATTACTGCAATATCAATATCATAATGCTCTTTATTGATATCATTACCGTTGTTATACTCAAGCGATACGGAATCTTCGTCATCTATACTCAGGTTGTGGATATAAGGAATTACACCAACAACGGGCTTATTGATACGACTTTCAAGCATATCGAGTCCGGGCTTTAATATGCTCTTGTCTCCCCTGAATTTGTTAAAAACAACACCTCTCACGAGATTTCTCTCATCCGCAGTTAATAATTCCAATGTCCCGACAATCCATGCGAAAGCGCCGCCCCGGTCAATATCTGTTACCAGTAATACAGGGGCTGATGCCATCCGTGCCATACCCATATTCACAATGTCGCCGTCCTTCAGATTTATTTCGGCAGGGCTTCCCGCTCCTTCAATAACAATAATATCGAATTCAGTTCTTAAGGTATCATAGACTTCTTGTACGATTGAAATAAATTCATTCTTTTTTTGATAATATTCCTTAGCTGTCATATTCCCTACCGGCTTACCCATAAGAATAACCTGGGAACCGCAGTCTCCGGTAGGTTTCAGGAGTATCGGGTTCATCTCCACCCTGGGGAGAACACCTGCTGCTTCTGCTTGTGCTACTTGCGCCCTTCCCATTTCTTTCCCGTCTTTCGTTACAAATGAGTTTAAGGCCATATTTTGGGCTTTAAACGGCGCAACCCGATACCCATCTTGTTTCAGGATACGGCACAGGGCGCATACGAAAATACTCTTACCCACATGAGATCCCGTACCCTGTACCATAATGGATTTATTTTTCATATACGTTTTTCATTGCCGTAATGAGCCGCTCATTTTCTTCTCTTGTCCTCACTGCCACCCGAAAATACTTATCGCTGAGTCCCGTAAAGTTAGAGCAATCGCGAATGGCAATGCCGTACTCCAATAATTGTTCACGCAACAGAGAAGAGGTCATATCCCTTTTCTTAATCTTAACAAGGATATAATTAGCCGTGGGTTCATACGGCACAAGCCCATGGATACCCGTCAATTCGTTCAATAAAAATACCCGTTCTTTCAGCATAAATTCCCTGCTTCTGGAAATGAACGCTTCATCTTCCAGGGCAGCCAGAGCAGCGCATTGGGCAAGGGCATTTACCGACCACGGCTCCTTGTATTTCATCATCTGTTTCACCAAGTCCGCATGGGCAACCAAATATCCGATTCTCAGGCCAGGGAAACCGTAGAATTTTGTAAGCGATCTGACCACTATCAAATTACGCAGCATGCCTGCCTCGTGGATAACATGGTATCTTTCAGGCTCATCAACAAAATCTATAAACGCCTCATCTATAACAAATGTTATATCGTGATGCCGCCTTATCATATCCAGAAGAACAGTCTTTTCTATCAACAGTCCTGTAGGATTATTGGGATTACACAAAAAGACTATCCCTGCCTTGTTATCACGAAAATACTCCTGGCGATATTCAAAGCGAAAATCATCCTCTTCCTTCAATACATGATGAGTTACTCCCGTGTGGCTGCACTGTAATGCCTCGGCAAACTCGCTAAAGGTAGGTTGAAAAATAATCCCCCGTGCCGGTTGTAACGAGCGGGGGATGAGGTAAAATAATTCCGTAGAACCGTTCCCTACAATAATCTCATCAGCAAGATGTCCAATCTTCCGGGCAATATATTCCCGTAAGCTGGAACAGTCAATATCAGGATAATGTACGATATCATCAAAATTTTCCCCTATGACCTTTCGGACATTTTCCGGATATCCAAGAGGATTAATACTTGCGCTAAAGTCGAGGATGCCATGGTTTCTCTTCTGTACGCTAACGTTGCCGTTCACATAATCCGTAATAGGTTTTATATCCCCGCCGTGGCCTTTAAACATAATTTCTTTCAGGAAGATGCCGTATGAGAATTCATACATAACTTATCTATCAAAAATTTTCTTGCCTCTCCTACCGTAAGTGGCAAGCTGCTCATAGAGACATTATTTTCGTCTCTTAAAAGCTGCATTAACTGCGCAATTTGAGGAAGTTCCAGACAAGCCGCTTTTATCTCATCGGTATTTGAAAATACCTGTTCAGGAGTGCCCGCTCTGAGCACATTACCATGGCGCATAATTGCTAACCTGTCCATATACACCGGCACTAAATCGACGGTATTTGTTGCCATAATGATGGTAATGCCATGCTTCCTGTTCAACTCTTTCAGCAAGGTCATAATAGAAGTCACACCGGCGGGGTCAAGCCCGCAAGTAGGCTCATCCAAAACAAGTATCTCCGGTCTCATTGCAAGTACCCCGGCAATACAAATCCGCTTCTTTTGCCCGAAACTTAAGGCATCGATTGCCCTGTCTGCATATGGCGCCATACCTACCAGCGATAATGCTTCATCTACCCTGTGGATAATCTCCTTTTTTGAGAGATCCAGATTCATCGGTCCAAACGCTATGTCATCCCATACTGACGGAGCAAACAACTGATCATTTGGGTCCTGGAATACGATACCCACTCGTTGAAATATTTCTCTGGTTGAATAGTGAGCCAAAGGCTTTTGCTCAAGCAGTATCTCTCCTGACCGGGGTTTTAAGAGACCATTGAGGTGTTTTAACAGGGTTGTTTTTCCCGATCCATTCGGACCCAGTACAGCTAAAAATTCCCCTTTCACAATATCCATACAAGCGCCCTGTAATGCCTGTATTCCATCGTGATAGTGGTACCGTATATTTCTGATTTGCATTATTACCATACGGGTATAGTCCCTGCGTAAACAAGAAAAGGTGCAAGAAAAAGTATTCCTGTCGTAAAGAGATATTCTCTTTTTCTCCACGGCGATAAGTTTACCATCAATATACCATCTCCTTTATAACCCCTTACCTGCATAGCCTCATAGGTTCGCTCTGATCTTTCAAAGGCACGGATAATAAGCATGCCTCCCAATATTCCAAACGATTGTATCGTCTTCTTCCACGATGCATGACCAAGCCGCGATTTTTGAGCAATCCATATTGTGGCAACTTCATCCAGAAACAGGAAAATATAACGGTACATAAAAGACAATAATTCAATAACGGTATCGGGTATACGGAACCATTTCAGACCAGTACACAGATGACGTATTGTTGTAGTAAAAGAGAGGAGCATTACGAGTGAAACACCACCAAGCACCTTGGAACAGATATGGATCCCGCTCCACAACCCTTCTTCTTTCAAAGCCACTTTGTATCCGATGAATGAAAAGGACATCCACACCCTCTCGCCCTCATGCAAGCCCTTCATAAGCAGAATGAAAATCGCCAATAACATCGGCAGGAGTAAGTTCCGAAGTATTACAGGAAAAGGAACTTTTACAGAAAGGACCAAAACAAACGATGTGAAAAGAAAAAATAATGGGACAGAGATATTCTTTGCCAATACATTTATCGAAAGTAATGAAATGATATACAACAACTTTACGCGTATATCAACCCTTGTTAACCAATTATTTTTGCGTGCATATACTTCAGAAAAGGTATGGTGTAAAAATCCCATCAGCCCACGGCTCCACTAAATTAAGTTGGGTTTTAAAAGACAAAATTCAATGACATTTCTTTACATTACTTCTCATAAAAAAGCTTACGTACATTAAAACCGATAATAAATCCACCGATCACTCCGGAAATAGTAAATACAAAAAGGAGCAAATCACCTTTATCGGTATTGATATAAGGGTCGCGTGGGGGATGACCGTACTTCGTTGCATATTTACCCACGATACTTACATCAATACCCGTCCAGACCTCGTCTTCTGCTTGTGTTGGAGTTGCCCCTCCATCTGTTTTTCCCTGACGTTCCTCTGCAAATACTGCCCCGGATAACGGTATGCAGAGTATAAAAACAAGAAAGAGGTTCATCGTCTTATACCTGAATCGGTTTTGTATCATCCCTGATTATCCCGAGATTTAACAAAATACCCGGTCTTCTTTTATAAATAAAGACCAGCACAAAGCCCACTACAATACCCTCAACAATACAAAGAACCCCTTGCGAGGTCATCATAAACATCCCGAAAATCTCTGCAACCGCTCTAAAAAATGATCCTCCTTTATAAATCACAAGCAATCCTAATTCAAGAGAAGTACCGAAATACGTAAACAGGTCGGAAATTACTCCGGCCAGAAACCCGCACCAAAACAAACTCAATCCGCATCGCTGCGCTGTTTTAAACGCAAAGTAACCGGAAAAAGAGCCCAGAATACCCATGGAAAAGACATTTCCACCGAGGGTTGTTAATCCGCCATGAGCAAGAAATAAGGCTTGAATAAGTAACGCAATAGCCGCTATAAAAACACTCACAAAAGGTCCTAATAACACCGCACTCATACCAGTGCCACAAGGATGAGATGTCGCCATTCCATTCAGGGCAATTACCGGAATGGGAAAGCATGAGAAGACAAATACAGCCGCTCCCAGCATGCCTGTCAAAGGCAGATACCCGGGTACCGTTTTTTTCTTTCGTTTTACCTGATATATTCCAACTCCCACAAAAGGGGCTGATACAGCAAACCATGTAAAAACCCATTGAGGAGGCAAAATTCCCTCTGTTATATGCATAGCGTATACCTTTTCCAAATATAAAATTACTCCGTATAAAAACAAAAAACCCATATCCTCCCGGAGAAGATATGGGTTTTATTTTATACGCATGGGCAACCTAAAACGCCCATAAGACATACAATGAGAAACCACAAACTGCGCAGATAACACAAAAAACCTGCCTCAAATTCTTAGCCGGCCATGCAATCTGGAATTTACAGCCACTCTTATACCCTTCACCTTCTTTACCATCGAAGACTACGTGAAGCAATTACAGGCAGGTCTTCTGGCTCCCGGATCATCCTACTTATCACTCCTTCCCATCCTGTTTTATCCAGGACAGTGGCACTGTGATTTTCGTTCCCGGCTACAGCGGCGGGTCCGCTCCTCATCCCATTTCATGAAACAGGACATGGATTCCCTTTTACTCATCCACATACCTGTGGAGAATAACCTGTAATTATGTAATTAGATTTATCATAAAAAGAACATCGTACAGTACGTTGAGCAATTCTACTTTAGGTATTTGATATTTGTCAACCAAAAATAATTCTTATTGCGGGAAAAGTATGAAAGCAGTAACAGAATACCTATTTATTTTTCCTTTGATTCTCCAGGATAAGAAGTATAAAATACTGCCTAAAAAACAGGCATTCCAAGGTTTAAAATGAGAATTTTATATCATTAATTTTTTGACTATTTTCTCATGAGGATACCTTTTGGCATCATCATGAAAAACAGTGCTGATGCAGGGCAAGGCTTCAGCATTGCTTCCCCCGCCTGAATATGTGCACGGGGATGGCAACCCGAAAGGGTTGCCCTGCAGAATTGAAGCACAACTCCCTTTGTCTCCTTTATTGAGGGAAGTTTTTTTAAGTACCTATAGATTTGCGAAACTACCACAAAATTCCTGTATCTATACCTGTACAATGAATTTACTATACTTCGGCGGATTTTTATTCTTTCACTGATTCAATCGTTCCTGATTGAATCAAAATTTTTAGTTAGGGGAAACATATTATTATGAAATCAAAAAGGTATATTTTTAAAGGTTTGCTGTCATTGATACTTTTATTCACAATTTTGGGATCAGGTTGTGCAATGTTTAAGAAGAGACCCCATCTTGTGCCCAGAGAATCCGGCGATACACTGGTAGAAATTACCGATCCAAAATTACTCCCTGATTTTAAAGATGATTACAGCAGACATACTCTTTTAAATTCAATAGATAATAGCCTGAACTACTTTAAGAAGGTTAAGTTCAATCCTCATGGTTTCCGTATGGCAGAATTCTCAAATCAAAATCTGGAAGACACCTTAAGACTCTTTCGGGAAGGCCTTGTTAACAGCCAAAATACAGAAGATCTTAATGAATTTATCATCAAAAACTTCAGGGTCTTTCAGGCTATAGGGGAAAAATATGAAGGTCAGGTACATTTTACTGGTTATGGAACTCCTATTTATGATGGGAATCTTACACCAACAGGAGAATTTCGTTACCCTCTGTATAAAGTTCCGGCCGATTTCAGAAAACCGTACTATACACGACGTGAAATTGAGGAACGAAATCTCCTGCGAGGAAATGAAATTGCCTATCTGAAGTCAAAACTCGACGTCTACCTTATTCAAGTGCAGGGTTCAGGACAAATCAAGCTCCCATCAGGAGAAAAGATCTATGTAGGATACGGAGCCGATTCCGGCCACAAATATACCAGTCTTGGACGTCTCCTCGTTATGGATGGAAAAATTCCGGAAGAGGATTTGACCCTTTCTAATCTTATACAATACTTTGAGCAACATCCCGATGAGTTGGATTCCTATCTTAAGAAAAACGATCGCTATATCTTTTTTAAAGTGGTAAACTACACCGTTCCTTACGGTTCCATAGGAGTGCCCGTCACCCCTATGAGGAGTATTGCTACAGATAAGACGGTTTTCCCTGCGGGGGGACTGGCCTTTGCTGTTATCGAACCAAAAAAATCGGAAGGATTCTGGCAGTTCCGGAAGAAAAAAGGACCTGAAAAATCCTTCTTCGCTTTAGATCAGGATACAGGAAGTGCAATTCAGACTGCCGCCAGAGCCGATGTTTACTTTGGAATCGGCAACCAGGCAATGTCTGAAGCAGGAGATTTAAATTCTTATGGCCAGCTCTATTACCTTTTAAGGCGGTAGATTTCTTTGCTTGACATAAATCATAGGTATTCGCTATAATTTCAATTTAGATTATGATTATAATTTAGCATTGAAACCCCTAACATAAGGAGGATCTTTTTGGACAAAGTACTAAATAAAGAGATAAAACAAATCATCGATACCTATCCGGAAGTAGGTCGTATTCTTGATGAATACGGTATCGGTTGTGTTCCCTGCTCAGTGGGAAGCTGTCTTCTCAAAGATGTAGTTGGAATCCACAATCTTGATCCTCAGCAAGAAGCTACGTTGATGTACAGAATAGAAAAAGCCATCTATCCGGAACGGGATGTTCCCGAACCTAAGGTAGATCTGACAAAAAAATCAGCCCCAAAGAAAATCAGCTATTCACCACCGGTCAAAAAACTTGTGGATGAACATGTACTCATTAAGCGGCTCCTGGCTCTAATACCCTCTATTGTAGAGTATATTGAAACAAGTATTAAAGTAGATAAGGATTTGGTTTTAAAATGTGTAGACTTTATCCGTACGTATGCAGACAAATACCATCATATGAAAGAAGAGGATATCTTGTTTAAATACGTTGATGATAAAGCGGAAATTATCCAGGTTATGTTTAAGGATCACGATATAGGAAGAGGCCATATACGGCAAGTTGTTGAAGGCGCTGAAAAGGGCAATAAGGCTCAGATTAAAGAACATATTCTTGCTTATAGGGACCTATTGACACAACATATTAAAAAGGAAGACGAGATTCTTTATCCGTGGATCGATCGCCAGCTATCCGTAACGCAGGTTGGTGAAATGTTCCGAAAGTGTAATGAAGCAGATGCCTCAGTGGGAGATGAACTGCCGAGGAAGTATGAGAGGTTTATTGTTGAATTAGAAGAAAAATTTTTACAGGAGGTTACAAAATGAGTGGATGTCCAGGGTCAAGAACAATTGATTTTAGCGAGAAAACGAATCAAGAGGGTAACGATTCAGGAAAACGCCCTTCTCAATTAAGGCAGTGGCCGATACAGATGCATTTAGTTTCTCCTCAAGCGCCTTATTTTCAGGGGAAAGATGTGTTGCTGGCAGCAGACTGTACAGCCTTTGCGCTTGGTGATTTCCATAAGGATTACCTGAAAGGGAAAAGCATAGGAATCGCCTGTCCAAAGCTTGATTCAGATCAGGAAGTTTACGTTGAGAAGATAAAATCATTGATTGATGATGCAAAAATCAATACCTTGACCGTTATCATTATGCAGGTGCCCTGTTGTTTCGGACTTGCTCAAATTGCGAAGGAAGGAGCCGAAAAAGCTTCCCGTAAGATTCCCGTTAAACAGGTTGTTGTCGGCCTGGAAGGGAATATCTTATCCGAAGAATGGATTTAAAAGTTTTTTTAAACCGTGCAGGAATACAATAAAAAATTCCCTGGAGAAGAATACCTATCCGGGGAATTTTTTTATTTCCGTCCATACAAAAAACATTAATGCTCATGTATCTCAAAAATTATTTCCTCAACTTTACACCTTATGGCATAGTTTCTCTGGCTATGATGTACAGTTCAGACGAAAAATAAGGCGTTGTGCCCTTGTGCTTTCTCCGCGTTTTAGATCTACAATGATTTCCCTGCCGCTGCCGGTAAATTCATACACCAATTTTCCTCCTTTTTCCTCTGAATGACTGGAAAACAGAGTTCTTCCTGAAACAGATTCTCCGTCAAAGCTGGCAGCAATGATTTTTAACGGTAAACAACAGGCCGCTTGAAAAATGAAGCAATTGTCAGATATTAAAAGTTTCGTGTAGTGTGGCTTTCGGAAACCTTTTTGTCTCATACCGGAACGTAAAGCTTCAGGAGATTGCGATACCGCCGCATTCATGGGCTGCGTTTCAATCATATACTTCTCTTTCGCTTCAATGATATTTTCCGGACAGAAATCTACCTTTACACCGGCAAACTCAAGCATCATCATCGCATCTTCCAGATCCTGCAAAACGTTTTCTCCCGATATGCTGCTCCCTGATCTGGTTCTTTGATTCAGCGCTTTTGGCGCGGTGGAGTCTGCCAGAGGAAGCTTCTCATACTCATATACTATAGTCATTACCTTCTTATCTCCGAAAATTGAAAAGCAGAAATTGCATAAAAATTGTTTCTTTTAGGTTTGAGAGAGGGGTAAACCCTTTTCCTGGTTTTGATATTTTCTGACAATAGTCTTCTTTTCAATTTCTTTTATTAAATCTTCAATATCCTCTTTTTTCGGCTCTTTGAATGCTTCACCTACCTGATAATGAAATATCGTATCGACACTTTCCTGAAACATGCGTTCTGTCGATTTATCCATATCTATTAACCTTACGTCAATATTACTGAGTAAATACGTTATCTGATCAAACAAGACACTGGTTGCTACACCTGATTGAATAAACGAATGCCGGTGTAAATTACTTTCAATATCATGCATAAATCCGTACATTTGGGTAATTTGGTTCTGCAGGAGAAGGATGGCCTTTTCCAGATTTTTTCGTATCAGTTGAGAATTTTTTAAATAATTGATATGAATATCAGGCTCTTTCGATACCTTTTTGCCACTATTTCTATTATAGGACGAAATATGGGAATCAATCTCTTTTGCCTCATCGATCAAACAATCAAAATCTTTTTCTAACATCTTAAATTCTGATATGTTCTTATAGTAGCAGGTATCTTTCAATTTTTCATGAAACTTTACGATCTGCAGGAGAAATTCGTCCAGTTCTTTTGTACTATAAGAAAAGAATTCTGCTTCATTTTTAAAGGTATCGATCTTTTTAATTTGGGACTCCTTTTCGATAATATTTTGGATACCCATTTTGATATCGATAATAGTTTTAAAAGTAGGATTTTGATTCAGTTTCGATAGAACGGTATAGACAGTAGTGTCCTTTTCCGTGTTCCATTTACTTTTATTGATAATACCATCTTCCAGAGATTGTATCTTATGTAAAATTTCAAGATAGGTATTTTCTTTAAGCGGCTTATCAAAAAGAAGCTTTTGTAAATCCATGAGTATTCCAGAAATCAATTCTTGTTTCTGTACAGACTCTAAAATCCCCAGCGTATTTAAATCTTTACAAAGGATTTCAAATTTATTGGATTTAGAGAAGATAGCCTTAAAGGGGTCTTGTATATCCTTTTTATTTTCTATATTCTTAATAAGCTCTTTTAATCGATCCAGGGTATCCGATAAATTCGTTAATTGTGGCACTCTTTTACGCGCTTCTAAAAAGGCATCTTCGCCATTACTCGTTTTTAATTTCGATATCTTTCCCAAATCCTCATGAAATTTCATGATAAGTTTTCGAATATCTTCTTCCTGCTGGGTCTTAAAACCCTGATCCTGGCGAAAAACAGGTTTTTTGGAGATATCGATCTGTATGGAAAAAATTGACTCAACATATTTTTTTATCCTGGCAGCAAACTTCTTTGACGATCTTCCTGCAATATCAATCACATTCTGAGCGCCATCATCATGGGCATGGGTATTCCCTATGGTTAAAAAGTCTAAATACGCCAGCAGCTTGCTGAAGGAATTCAATAACTCCTGGTAATCATGCTGTAACTTCGGATGGTTAGCAACGGCAGGAAGCTTTTTTAATTCGTTATAATTTGCCGTTAAATCATACTGTTCGCTGCGGAAATCCGATTTATGCTTGAATAATTTTTTTGTTAATTTCGCAATAAACTTTTCAATACATTGGGCATAGGTTAAAAAAAGATTGTATTCTTCCAAAAATTTAAATTGGCTGTTTAATTTCTGGGCTGCGGAATAGATATAACCAGCATATGCCGGAATCGCTTTCCAGTTGTTATTCTCTATGATATGCTCCAGCCTCATTAAGTCTAAGAATAAACTCTCATTCGATAACAATGGATTATCTGCCGACGCTATGTAATTAAAAATATCGGCAAAAAAACCCAATTCATCAATCTTTTCTTCTACTACCCTAAGATCATTCTCCTGCGAGTTAAAGATCCTCAGCTTTAAATAATGCTGTTCCAAATCTAATTTGAGGATTAAAGAGAGAAAAGAAAGGTTTGTATAAATCTCTTTAAGACCTGTGGTGGTAAAGACCCTGTTTTTCGTTTCAATTTTATTGAACCGAAGCTCATGTCCTATTTTTTCAGATGTTAGAGGTAATCCGTTTAAAATTAAATAATCATTTAATCTGCCGGTATATTTCTCATAGGACTCGGCATACGTGATGTAGTTATAGTGAATATAATCCGGCGTAAAGTTATCAAGCTGATTTTGTTCTGTCTCATCGATAATCAAGAGATTGCTTGCGCCCCTGGCAATCCCTTTTTTACAGTGCAACACAATATGAGGTTTCATCAGGTACTGTATCAGCGCTTCAACCTCACTTACCGTGGCAGTCATATTCGCTTCCACGAGGTCATGTTCTCTCAGGGTATAAAGGCTATCAATTTTTCCTTTACCGAACAAACGTTTAGAAACAATCCTAAGGGTCTTTTCAAAAGAGCTATCAATAACCCGCCCTTTAAATTTGACGGCAAAAGATTTTACCGGTTCCTGAACTACCTTTTCTGTTATTTTCTCTTTAATTTTAGCTATCTGAGAACGTATAATCTCCGAGGTGTGGTACTTTTTCTTGAGTAACTCATACAAGTAATTTTCTTTTGTTAAAGTTTCCATTTTCATGCTCATAATGTAATAAAATTCTCCAAAACTGTCAAAAAAAATATCCAACTCTGTACTTTTACCTTTACTAATTACTCACGATCTGTTCCCCGGATGTAATTAACTTCTGGGCAAGTTTAAAGACAATCTTTTCTATCGCATCCTCCACGGCAGGTCCGTACTTTGGTCCGTCGGTTTTCCACCATCCCCCCTCCGTCTCATAATCAATTAAATCTAAATATTTCCCTTCTGCACGTAACTCTTCATGAAATATTTCCTGTAAATCTTTATCGAAGAATGATGCCTGAATCGATAGATAATGATTCCCGATAGCTCGCCAAACTGATTCTTCAACGATCAATTCCAACTCAGATGCCTTTAACTGCAACATCAAAACAGCTGCCAGTCCGATCCTTTCCATGTGTTCATGATTCGGTAGCTCATCCAAAACAGTAACTTTATCAAACACCCTCATCATCATGTCTTCTACACTCCTGGCAAATGGTTCACCGATAGGGAATATATAATGATGTCTCCCTACAATCATACTTGTTTGCCACTCTTCCTGATTGAGATAACGTAATGATGGTTCAATAAAGAGCCCTGCATGGAAAGGAAGTGAATGAATTTCTTTTAAACGCTTATCAAGTACAGGCTTGATTGAAATTTTCTTTCCAGGATTGTTTTCACAATCTACAACAAAGAGAAGGATAAAAATAAATAAAAGTATCTTTTGTAACCTCATAATCCCCCTTGGTCCCCCGTAGGGGCGGGTTTCAAACCCGCCCCTACAAAAGAGGGAAATCCCTCGTTTCCTCTTTTCTAAACTTATCCTTCTTTCCCCCTTTTTTAAAGGGGGGTAGGGGGATTAGAGGGAAACATGGACACACATGGCTCTTTTTCCAGGGGGATATCTCCTTTTTCATGGAACACTATCCTTAGCTTGATGCATACAGAATTACCTCTTCCTGCAATCCTCTAAAAACCACATATGTATAGAAAACTTTGCAGATACGATAGAGAAGGCATCGAAGACCTGATTTATTTTGTCATCTATATCTATCAAAAAAACGCCTAATTAACATCCTGTGTTAAACAGCCAATGTTACAAGCAAGCCAATATGATCTGAAGGTCTCTTCCCACCGGTATCATAATTATTCGCAACAATCTCAACAGCCGTAATCCGCTGCTTTAAACTATCATTAGCCCATGCATAATCAATGCGTTTTGTTAGATGGTCAGATTCGAAAGTATAGCCATTATCCTGAGGACAGAGTTCTGCCCAGGTATCAGCCCAACCTTCTTTACGAAACCGATTGATTATATCCGTATCTGGCGTTGTATTGAAATCACCTACCAAAAGGGCATATCCGGTAAAAGAATTTATGTAAGGAAGAGTCTCGTGCACATTATCGGACGCTTGTTGATAAACCCATGAGAAATGTGCATTAAAGAGGTAAAATGGGCCCGTTTTTAAATTCAGTACGGATGTAAGCACTACACGTTGATTGACATCTTCAAGACCCGGACGCAAGGTTAATTTGAGACAACTTGCCTCGATTATATTAAGACGGGAGAGAAAAGCTGACCCTCCTGAATTTCCATTCTCATCATGCATTGCTGGTTGAAAAATGATATATCGGTATTCAGGAAGCAATTCGGCAATCTGTGTAGCCTGATCCGCACCATTATTCACACCAAACTCTTTCCGAACTGCCTGGAGGGCGATTATATCCGGACTTGCGTCCTGAATGGCGTTTCGGATAAGTATTTTACGAGTAGACCAGGGACCGTGTTTGGTACTATAAGAATTAATATTGAACGTCATAACTTTAAGCATAGCATACCTTTTCTCTGCAGATTGTCCCGATGCATCTGTTCTCCTTCAACTTTTACATGACACTATCCCACCTCTTAGGCGTCTAAAAAAGCATCTTTTTATTATATCTAATATAAAATAAGTTCCTTGTAGTGTCAATATGTTAAGTAATATTGCGGCGGGTAATTTTTATCCCTGTAATGCATAATATAACGGATACCTGATTCCTGCTTAAAACATACAGGAACAGTAATTTGTGCATTCCATTCATTCTTATGTAAAGAATAATCTGCAGCATTTTATCCTTGCATTGGCCGTTTGCTTGATCTTACAATAGTTTGGTAAGAAAAATTTTGGGCGATGATGAGCCGAAACTCCGGATAATTTGTTTTTCAGGGAGAAAGATTATTAATACAAAAGATATTCACTTTTCACGAAGAAATTTCTTGAAACATTCTGCTCTTGGTATCGCCGGGTTTGGACTGGGACTTAAAGGTTTTGAGGGTCTGCAATGGGCAATCGGAGCGGATAATCAGGCATCTCCTGGCGATAAAAGTAAGGTAATTGCAATCAAAAGCGGTGGAATTATGAGGAATGGAAAGCCCGAACCAGAGGCTGTCCAAAGGATGATGGATGAAGGGATGTTTACGCTTACGGGCAAAAAAACGACTGCCGAAGCGTGGCGAGCATTCTTTACTCCCGACGATGTTGTAGGCATCAAGATTAATCCGATCGGCGGAATAAAGCTCTCTACACGACCTGAGGTTGTAAATGCAATCATTCCTGGTCTCAAAGCTGCCGGAGTAAAGGAAAATAATATCATTATATGGGATCGCTTTAGCTACCATCTGATCACGGCAGGTTATCCCCTGAACAAGGGAAGCAGCGGGGTTCGCTGCTATGGCACTGAGCCAACAGCCGGGTATGATAAGGAGATATATTATGAATCATTTGATGATGATTACAAATTACGCCAGGATGATGGAGCACGATCACTCTTCAGTACAATCGTTACTCAGCATGTTACCGCCATTATTAATGTTCCGGTCATGAAGGATCATGGAATTGCAGGGGTAACCGTATGTCTTAAGAATTTGGCCTTCGGCGCTATTAATAATACCCCAAGGTTTCATCCGTCACCCTATTTCTGCGACCCCGCTTCAGCAGAGGTCTGCGCACATCCGGCGCTGAAAGATAAGATACGTCTGCATATCGTCGATGCATTACAGGCTTGTTTTGAGGGAGGTCCGGCAAGTATGAAGACATGGACGATGTGGAATGAGGAACGGCTCTTCTTTGGAACCGACCCGGTAGCAATCGATAGAGTAGGCCTTGAGATTATAGATAAAAAACGTAAAGCAAATAATTATATGCCGGTATCTCAAAAGGCTAAACATATTGCTACTGCAGGCAGAATAGGGTTAGGCGTTTATGATATGAATGCTATTGAGTTGGTAGAGCTTAATGTATAGGAACATAGAATCCCGGATACGTAATTGAAATTTCTTTCTGTTAACATATATGAATCTTGTAGAATAAGATGAATAACCAGGCATCCCTTACAGCTTTTGAAGAGAATCTTATTCAGGAATGCTATTCTCGTTCACTGCAGTTACTAAAAGGCAATTCAACCTCTGCTGGTATTATTGCCTGTGCAAAATCCAGGAAGGCCGTGGACAGGTCATATGCCAGCATCTTTGGGCGTGATGCAGCTATCTGCTCTCTGGGTATGATTGCATCAAAAGACCCGGAGCTTGTACATAACGCGAAGATAAGCATCCTTACCCTGGCGCAGTACCAGGCGCCTAACGGACAAATTCCAAAGTATGTAAAACCTGAACTCAAAGAGGTAGATTTCTGGTATTCAGGATGCATTGATGCCACGCTCTGGTGGCTCATTGCGGTAAACTTTTACGCCCGCACTTTCCCGGAAGAGCGGTTTACAGAACATCTGCGCACGACAATAGATCATGCCCTCAATTGGCTTTTTTGCCAGGAACATCAGGGACTATTTCTGTTGCAACAGAATGAAGCAAGTGACTGGGCTGATATTATGCCAAGATCTGGCTTTGTACTTTACTCGAATGCCTTGTGGTACCATGTGAAAAAACTCTACAAGATCTCTACTGCTGATAAAACAAAACATTACTTTAAAACCGTATTCTTCCCCTTTGATAAAGCGGTTCCGGAACACCGGCGGGCACGCATCCTGGCTCACTATATCAGGAACAAGGCAAAATGCAGCAATTTTTATCTCAGTTTTGTAAACTTCTCCTTTTGGGGAGAAGAGATAGATGTATTCGGTAATATCCTGAGCGCCATCTTTGGACTGGCTTACGCCTCCAAGGCATCACGCATAGCGGATACTATCCTTAGTTTAAAGGCTCACAGGCCCTATCCCATAAGAGTAACTCATACCCCCATACAGGAAAAAAGTCAGTTATGGCGCCCTTACATGCAACGGCACAAGCAGAATCTTCCGTATCAGTACCACAACGGTGGTATATGGCCGTTCGCCGGTGGCTTCTGGATAATACTGCTTATGAAGCTGGGAAGAAAAGGGCTTGCATGGAATGAACTGGGATGTCTTGCCGAGGCAAATAAAATCAATAACTGGGAGTTCAATGAATGGTTTCACGGAAAGACGGGCGAACCTATGGGCATGGCGGGTCAATCCTGGAACGCAGCTATGTTCATGCTGGCATTTCATGCCTTACAAGATAGTATTCATTTTTAATTTATTTTGTGTTGTTTTGGGATATAGTGCACACCGTGCCAATTTTTTATTTTTGTGTCCTCATGCTGTTTTTGATTGTGCCGGCAGGATAATAATAAGCTTGGTATATTCTCCTTCAACACTCTTAATGAAGAGCTTACCACCGTGATCTTTCACAATACCATGACTGATACTCAAGCCTAATCCAGTCCCTTTACCTGTAGGTTTTGTGGTAAAAAAGGGGTTCATTACTTTATCCCGTATGCGAGCCGGTATACCAGTGCCGTGATCGCAGATGGTGATCTTTATGTATGGATAATGATCTATTGTTATCTCTTCTCCTGAAATCTCAAGGATTTTATTACTATGGGTGCTAGGATACTTCTGATTCAGGGCATACCGTGCATTGTTAATAGCATTCACGAATACCTGTTGAATGAGTTGCCGGTTCGCAACAATTTCTGGCAGTTTTTGGGACACACCCAGCGTTAGCTTGATACCTTCCTTTCGCAATTGTGCACCTGTCAGTGCTAGCGTATCAGATAGTATTTCCTGTATGTTAGCAATGTTCTTTTCCTCTTTACTACCAGGTCTTGCAAAGAAGAGAAGGCTGTGGACGATCTTCGCTATCCGATCACCCTCCTTCAGAATACGGGTAGCAAGGTCTCTTTCTCTGCTTTTCTCCTGACTTTTATTAAACAAAATCTGTGCACAGTTAATAATACCTGTGACGGGGTTATTGATCTCATGGGCGATGCCTGCCGCCAGTTCGCCTAATGATGCCAGATATTTAGAACGCTCTGCTTCCTTCTGCAAAACTATCTTCTCAGTAATATCTAAGTAAGAGCTTAATATGCCAATAGTATGGCCTTCTTCATCCTTTACGGGAACTTTAATCATATGTATGAAGGATTCTTTACCATTCATGAGATATTCTTGATCTCTATCTATTTTTTGCCCCGATTCTATAACTCTTCTATCATTATCCCGATATTTATCAGCAAGTTCTTTCGGAAAGAAGTTGTAATCGGTCTTTCCAGAGATTTCCTCTGCTTTAATATGAAGATCTTTGGCAAAATTTTCGTTGCAGGATATATAGATTGAGTTTTTATCTTTATAAAATACTCTCTGAGGAAGGTTCTCAAGAAGTAGACGGTATTTACTTTCAGATTTCATAAGTGTATCTGCTGTTTGTTTATGCTTATCGATCTCAGTCTGTAGTTCTCTGTTTACTTTTGCCAGGTCTAATGTCCTCTCTGCTATACGCTCTTCAAGAGATTCATTGAGCGTTCTTAGCTCCTGTTCTATTTGTTTCAGCTTAGTAATATCCGTCCCGTATAAGTTCACATAATCAGTAGTAGTAGTTACAGGCACAATGGTAAAAGAAAATATTTTGCCTCTCTGCCCGATTTCAACACGCCTTATTATTGATCTCGTATTCAAAGCTTCTTTGATTATTTGAAATATAAAATCCGGTACCTGTTTGCCCATTTCACATTTCCAATCACGCAGAAAAGAACTACCCGATAGATTTGCATAAAGGACAGTGCCCTCTTTTGCAATACGTAATACAGGATTTGGATTCTCCGAAGAAAACCTTGATACACTTTTTATTTCATCCTCTATACGCTTTTGTTGGGTAATGTCAATGACAAATCCAACAATTTCCTGTGGTTTGCCATGGGAATCATGCATTACCCTCATTTCATCATGTATCCAGCGATATGTTCCATCTTTGTGTTTAACACGGTATATAAGGATGTGCGACCCTTTTTCAATACCATACTTCATTTCATTCAGGGCACGAGGGATATCCTCTGGATGTATGTACTTAATCCAAAGTGAAGGATTTTCAATAAATTCATTCGGCTCATATCCCATCAACCTTTTAATATTACTACTAACAAATATGGTTTCACAATTACCCGATGGTTTGCAACTATAGATAACCGCAGGGCTATTCGTAAGGAGGTATTCCAACCGGGATTGGGTTTCGATAAGTTTCTTTTTTAGCATCTTCCGCTCAGTGATCTCCTGAATTGTTCCGTTCATCTGAATCGGCTTGCCAGTATGATCAAAAACGACCTCAGCCTGTGTATGAATACTACGTTCAGAGCCATCTGGTTGAATTATGCGTACATCAATACTGTAAGGCTTCCCCTCATAAAAGGCCTCGTTAACAGATTTTTTAAAGAATTCTCTATCATCGGGATGAATTCGATCCAGAACGGCCTCATTGGTTGCATTAAATGACTGTGGTGTTAAACCAAAGATACGATAATGCTCATCAGACCAGTGTATTTTATTTTTTACTATATCCCAATCCCAGCTTCCCACATGGGCAATCCTTTGTGCATTTGCAAGACTTGCCTCACTTTTTCTCAGCGTATCTGATAGAGATTTTTGTCTTTTTATTTCATTCTCAAGGTTCTCAGCCATGATATTAAACCTGCTTGCCAGGGTACCAACTTCATCCTTACCCGTTACCTTTATTCGATACTCTAACCCTCCTTGTGAAAATCTCTCTGTTGCGTGTGTTAACTCCTCAATAGGCCTGGTCATCGAAACAGCATAGATGATTCCCAAGATAGTCACTGTACCAGCCATACCTATCCAGAGAATTGATACAATGATACTGATCGTTTTTATTGGTGCAAATGCCTCTGATGTATCCATCTCTGCCAAAAGCGTCCAGCCATATTCAGGCATAAACATCGAAGCGCCCAAAACAGATTTCCCCTGATAGTTTTTATAAATACCAACCATCTCCTCACCACTTTTCATACTCCTATGAATAGGCTCTGTATCTACTATCTGTTTAAGTGATGCATTCTCCATAAACCTTGATTCAGTAAGCATTGTCTTATCCCTGGTAACCAGGTATACCTCGCCAGTTTTTCCTAATCCAACATGGTTGACTGTAATCTCGTTTAGGGTTGAAAGGGGATAGGCAAGGATCAAGACACCAAGATAGGTAGGTAGGTAGGTAGGTAGGTAGGTAGGTAGGTAGGTAGGTAGGTAGGTAGGTAGGTAGGGTGATGTGGGCTGACCAACGTATGATTCTCCATATCCTTGCTTCATCCCTTGCACAAAGGCGTCCTGGCCAGACATATCCTTACCAAGTAATTTTTCATTCGTGGATGAGATAACCTTGCCATACCTATCCACAATAACTACTGCGACAAAACGCCTGTGCAGGGGCATTTTATTCTCAGAGAGATGTCTATCTAAACCAAGTGTCATTCTTCGATCAGCATCTCCTCCATGAACAATTGTCTTAACCTTCGTTCTTATATACCCATCAGTGCTAAAATCTGCTACACGTATCTTTACTCTTTCCATAAAAGCAAGGACGTGCTGCTCTTTTGATTCTGCAACGGCCTTCAACTTCTCGGTAACTTGATACGTGAGAATACTTTTTACGTGAAGGCAGTATATCGAGGTAATGATAGCAATAGGTATGAGAGAGATAGAAAGGCCGAATACAATTAATTTACCCTTTATTGATCGAAATGGATTCATTTTAAAAACCTTATAAGATGGTAATGTTTTTGGAATGTATACTTGGAGTGTTTTAGGAACCGGGTTTTGTGCTGATTTTTCACTATTCTATACTCATTAAAAATGTCTGCACTATTGCACAGAAAAAAGTATACCCAATTTAAGTATTACTTTCTAAAATGATTATATTATACGGAATAATTCCGTTGTAGTAAAATTCAAATATAACACTTCGTTCAATGATATTCGTAATACGTAAGTGTTTTGAAAAAGGAGAAACCTGGGAAGCCTTATCAAAGGAGAAATACAGGAATTGTTAATCCCCTTTCCTCATTTATCTTTATAACAGCCTCATTTCCCCCATTCTTTCCGCTTCCATCCCAGCAACATATCGGTATATTCTCCATGCTTCCAGAATGGATAAGCGGTATGCTTTATGCCAAGTTTCTCTTCAATTTCTGCAAAACGTTTAAGCTTACTGGCTTCATCCTTGATCTGAATAAGCCATCGATCCTGAGCCCACTCCCAATAACCATAGATTGGACTGTAATAGGCATTGTGGGATTTGGCCTTGTAAATAGCGCCGACAATATCAACTAACATCTCATAGGTTAACCTTTCGATATTGGAGATATTATACTTCCGCATCTCTCCTTTCCCCGGTAAAAGGCTAAATATCGTATGGCCTCTGGAATCGGGGGCAAGATCGTCAGGCATGGGATCAATGAGATTATCCTTGTATAAGTTCATTACAATACCCATTGCTTCACGATATTTCGTAAAACTTAATTTTACTGCCTCATCCATAGCCTCTAAGTGGTCCTTAGCAAATCTGGGTGAATGACAGCCTTTACAGGCATTTATCCATGCATCACGAGTTGCCTTGTAACGATAGGCACCCCGATCTGCAAGAGAAGTACCCATATAGGTATAAACAGTAGACATCCTGGTAACATTATGTTCTCCTTCGGGCATATGGCAATACGCACACGTTGGAGTCACATAATTTTTGGCATTGAGAGGTTTTGTCCAATCCCAGGTTTGCCCTTCACCCTGATATATCATGCCATGATACGACTGCATATACATCTCATATTCATATTGCTCGGGGCCGGAATGACACACCGCGCAACTGGTAGGTTTTCTTGCTTCAGCCGTAGAAAAACGGTGCCGTGTATGACAGCCATCACACCGGTTCTCGGCAATGGCATGGCAGGCCAAACAGGCAGTTGTCTCTTCGGCGGGTTTCTCCATTTGACATCCCTGGTCTATAAGCTCAAGATGATAGGCGTGGGCGTGCGAGCCTCTACCACCACCATCACGATGCCCTTTGAGTTGTTTCTCATGACATTCGCCACAGATAGTATATGAAGGCATTACAAGCCTCTCATGATTCTTCCCATGACACCGGTCACAACCAACAACCTCCTTACCTTCAGATGGCGTTCCATGCTTGCTTTGCTTCCATTGGGTCACAATGCCCGGACTTTCTCCCCTATGACAGGTGACACATTGCTCATGAGTATATTCACCGGTTACCGTACTACCGGGATGAAAGACATCACTATTAAAATAATATGCAGGGTCATACCATCGTATTACAGGGAGAAATTTATAGAGATGCCCTAATCTTCCCTTCCCCGGAAAGAGTTCTCCCGGACCAGTATAGTAGCTTGCAAGACCACCTGTCTTATAGACGTCCCCTGAATCATCCGCTCCAACCTTCTCTTCCAGAAATTCGGCCATTTCGTGGCGGAATCTCATATTACCGGGTATTCTGTGTGGTGTTGCAGTTGTCTTAACTGATGGTACATCAACAATTGGAGAATTTACATTTTCAGATTGAAGTTGAGAAGAATAGGTAGTGGTTTGAGGAATAAAAAAACTGTATATAAAGAATAAAGAGGTGAAGAATTGCTTTGTAGGAAAATACAGTTTATTCATACAAAATATTTCATTATTAATATTAATGCCCAAATCCGGCAACAGTCTCGTATTGGCCTGAGTTTAACAGTTTATTGAACTCATTTGGGTCTGATATCTCCATATGAAAAAACCACCCTTCACCATAAGGGTCTTCATTCACAAGCTGTGGCTCTTCCTGGACTTTTTGATTAATTTTAGTAACTTTACCTGACAGAGGAGAATAAATATCATAAGCAGCCTTCACAGACTCTACAACTGCGCAGGGCGCGCCCATCTTCACTTCTTTTCCTATCGATGGTAATTCAACGAAGACGATATCTTTCAATTGCTTCTGCGCATAGTCAGTAATACCAACAACTGCTTCACGGGGGCCTATCTTCTTCGCCCACTCATGTGTCTTGGTATAAAATAATTCATTTGGTATATTCATTGATTTAAACTTCCTTTTTGTAAATGGTGAGAGCAGAACTCCATATGCATCAAACTAAAATGTGGAAACGGTGAAGAATAACAAACCACCCGTAACCCCCCTTGATCCCCCTTTAAAAAAGGGGGAAATGGTGAATGTTTTAGAAAAGCGGAAAAAAAAGAAGTCTCCCTTTAGAAAAGGGGAAATCCCTCGTTCCTTCTTTTCTAAACTTATCTTTCTTTTTTAATACTGCGGTAAAACGGGATCTTCACAACACGTGCATTATAGTTATTATTTCTGATCTGAATTTGAAACTCCTCTCCTGTTTTGGCATACTGAGTTTTTACAAAACACAGGCCAACATTCTTGTGTGTGGAGGGGCTGAAGGATCCACTGGTAACCTTACCAATACTCTCATTCCCTTTTAATACCGGATAACCATGACGTGGAATGCCGAGGTCTGTCATCTCAAATCCCACCATTTTTCTGACGGTCCCCTTCTCCTTCTGTCTTGACAGGGCCTCTCTGCCGATAAAATCACCTTTGTCAAACTTTACCGTCCAGTCGATAATCGTTTCAAGAGGGGTTATTGTTTCATCCATATCATTCCCATATAACAAAAGACACGCCTCTAAGCGAAGCGTATCCCTTGCGCCAAGGCCTATTGGATTCAACCCATTCTGCTTATTTTTTTCCAAAAGCAGATCCCATAGTCTCACAGCTTGTTTCGCATCCACAAATATCTCAAAACCATCTTCTCCGGTGTACCCCGTTCTGGAAATTACTATTTGTGTATCATCCCATAGAAAATTATCAAAGGAAAATCTTCTGAGATGATCAAGTTTGTAAGATAAGGTAGCTTCAAGCATGCGACCCGATAAAGGGCCCTGGAATGAGATAAGGGATACACGATCAGTAACATCCTTCATTTCTAATGGTTGGTAGTTTGTTGCTTGTTTTTGTAACCACAAAAAGTCCTTTTCTCTATTCCCGCAGTTTACTACAAGCATGAAGCTTTTATCATGCCATTTGTAAACAAGGATATCATCGATAATTCCACCTTGCTCGTTGCATATAGGCGTGTAGAGAGCTTGTTTATCTGCCAGCCGAACTACATTATTTGTGATAACGTGTTGAATAAAGGGAAGCGCTTTATCTCCTGAAATCTCGAATCTTCCCATATGAGACACATCGAAAAGACCGGCATTTTCCCTAACACAAAGGTGTTCATTAATAATGCTGCTATAGTGGAGAGGCATGGAATAGTCATGGAAAGATACCATCGTTCCATTGAGTTTAAGGTGAGTATCGTAGAGTGAGGTCTTTTTCATAAAGTATAGAGATACTGTTTATTCATCATATTTGTAACCACACGTAGATTTGATATGATCAAAATAATCTTCACTATTATAAGGATACAGTGAACACATATGCGGTTTCCGGTCGTATACCTTACAGAGAGAAAGTCCGTTCTCATCGTACTCGAGATATTGACATTTAAAAGATGCATGGCAGCATCGGCCGCACCGCAGGCAGTTCCCCTTTCTTTTCTCCAGAGAGTGATAAATTTCACGTTTATTGAAGACATAATAAAACCGCCTCCATACCTGAAATAAGAGCGCAGAGCAGAATATATCTATCCTTGATGCTATCTGTTGAACCTTTTGTACTACCCGACTGATTTTTTTTATTTCAAGCTTATTAATGAATTCGGTCATGGATTTTTATCCTTTTTGATTGATAAAGTCAATAAATAGCTTCTTTTTTATATCAAATTTATATATTTTTTATATATTTCAGTCAAGATAAATGATAATAAATTGAGAAAATTATTTATGTGCTCTTATGCTCTATAGCAACCACACTTGTCAAAATTTTACCGTTGACTTCAAAAATGCCTTGTGGAATAATTGCATCATGATTCTCAATCCTCATATATCAAAATTTATCAAAATAGGCGCTGTGTTATTTTGCTTTATGTGTCTTTTTTTTGCCATCAATACGGCATCAAAGTATGAATATCAAAAAACAGAAACTGAGATTCAGAGCAATAAGGTAAGAGAACTTGAGGAAAAGATACGTGAATTAACGATCATAAACCAGGAACTTTTACATATACGCGTGATATTGGCGCAAGACAGAGAACAGTTAATGAAAGAAATCAGCTCCTTACAAAAAAAATATCCCGAATTGGAAGATTGGAAACTTACCTCAAAAAACGAACCTTAAAAAAGACATCTGTTAAGAATGAAAGAATACAGAGAATTCGTGTTAACGGGATTTTGGAAACAATTTTATAAGAATAATGCCTAAAATAAACCCGCCAATATGCGCCCACCATGCAACTCCTCCACTTTCGACTGAAGAAATTGCTGCTGTTCCACTGAAAAACTGAATAAAGAACCAAAAACCCAATACAATTACGGCGGGTAATTCAATAAGCTGCCAAATAATGAACAACGGTAGAATAACGAGCACCCTTGCTTTTGGAAAGCTAATCATATAAGCTCCTAATACACCGGCAATTGCGCCACTTGCTCCTATACAGGGGACTCCGGACTGATAATTGAAGTAAACATGCACAATGGCAGACCCAATTCCACAAATAAGATAAAAGAGGATAAATTTGAATCGCCCCAGCATAGCTTCGATATTATCGCCGAAAATCCACAAATACCACATATTTCCGATGAGATGAATAAAGCCCCCATGGAGAAACATATAGCTAAAAAAGGGAAAATATGCCTCTGCCATACTCATATCAGGAATTTCATCGCGGTAGGATAATTTAGCAGGAATAACACCAAATTGAAAAAGGAAGGATTCTAATTGATGACCCAATGAGAGTTCAAAGAGAAAAACTATCACATTTAAGGAAATAATACTGGTGGTGATAAAAGGAAATACGCCTGAAGGATTTCGGTCACGAATGGGTATCATGGAATCTTGGAGCGAATAGAAGGAACTTGGTTACATCGGCTAAATCCTTCCCGGACCAGACAAAGCTACACAAGCCGTTGTAATCCACATCTAAAACAAAATTCGGCGTTACCACTTAGCACTTTGAGCAAGTACTTTATAATAAGGAAAATTTCTTCCGGGACAGTCCGTATCTTTAATATGCTTATGGGTAATAATGTTTTTTGAAGGAATATGGCACCTGTCCTGAAGATATTCTACCAGCGCTGAAAGAGAAGCCATTTGTGCCGGCGTTGGAGAAGATTCGTTGAAATTTCCAACCAGGCATATTCCAATTCCATAATGATTGTATTCCTTAACACCGGCATGAGCGCCATCGATCTGATTTACCCATCTGTTACCAATCTCGATTTGTCCATCACACGAACCACATCCATTCCCTATCACAAAATGGTAACCCAGACCGTTTTCCCAACCCCTTGTTTCTCTGTGGAATCTATCAAATTCGGCGGCACAACCAGATGCTGAAGCGCTATGATGGATAACGATATACTTCCAGTCCCGCACAAAATAGCGATCTAGCTGTGTGATAATATATGGTTCTTTCTTTGGGAGAGGCCTCATAGGAGTTACTGGTTTGAACGTAGGCGGTGTATAGCAGCCGTATAAGAAAAAAGTGGTAAGAAGAATAAAGACGATATAGCGTTTCCACCGACCTGACATAGACAGTCTCCTGAAATAATGATGTTTAACACTGACGCTGCATGTACATCTGATAAATCTGATACCACACGGGAAGTATATCACATGTGTATTTTTTGTCAAATAACAAATTTTTTATTCAAAACCTGGTAAGCTTGAAAATAACTCAAAATATGATACTATATGTAGTGTGCTATCAATTACTTGATCAAATCAAGCAAAAAAAGGGAAAATAAATCATTATGGTACACAAATACCGTAACACGTTTCGATATCGAAATTTCACGGTAGTACTTTGGTTCATCCTTTCACTTCCCTCTCAAATCTTATGCCACATACCCAAAACGATTGCCGCAGAAAATACGGTTCTTGTTATTCGAAGTCAATCAATTGCAGCCTACAATGAAGCAATTAAAGGTTTTGAAGAAGGATGCAAAGGGAAGAATATCTCTATACAAGCGCTGTATGATTTGAAGGGAAATTTAGAGGAGGGCAAGAAAGTTATTCGGGATCTGAAAGAGAATAAGACGAAACCCGATCTTATCCTGGCTGTAGGTATCCTTGCTGCAACCATTGTAAAAGATCAATTTACGGATATACCGATCATATTTTGTATGGTTATCAACCATGAACGCTTTAATTTACAGGGAGCCAATATTACCGGCATCTCTTCTGAAGCATCGGTAGAAAACCAATTTACTGTTCTTAAGGAATTTCTCGGCGCCCATAAGAATATAGGGGTTATTTACGATCCAATGAAAACGGAAGAGATTGTTTCGGAGGCAAGCCGTATTGCAAAAAAGTTTGAATTTAATCTTATTACAGCACAAATCAGGTCAGACAGAGAAGTAGCTTTCGCATTAAACACGATGTTGAAAAAAATTGATGCGTTATGGATAATCCCTGATGGTACCGTAATTACCAAAGAATCGCTCGAAGCCCTGTTGAAAGGGGCACAGAAACAGCATCTTCCTACCTTCTGCACATCCAGCGCAATTGTAAAGGCAGGAGCATTAATCTCTGTCTCGACAGATTATATCCATACAGGTATCCAGGCAGCGAAGATGGCGCAAACATTATTAAACAGCCCGGAGGTTCTTTCATTGGGTGTTCAACCGCCGGACAAGTTAAAGTTAACCTTAAATACCCAAACGGCAGAAAAAATCGGGATAGACCTTGCATCTATCCAAATGGATCCGGATGTAGTCTTTTATCCATAATCGTTTTTCGGTTGGAAATGCATAATGAGTATCCGTACAAAACTTATCCTCTTTATAAGCACGCTGATAATCATTATCGGAGCGCTCAGTTGTCTCTTCTTCCTCGTCAATTCGAAAAAGCAGCAGGAAGATGCGCTAAGAAGGTTCGGTATCTCTCTTATTATGCTGTTTGCCCAGGATGACGAGGTCAAACACGCGTTGAGTTACACACAACCTGCATTCTTAGACGCCCCTATTAAAAGAATAAAGGCGCTTGATACCGAAGGGGAAATTGGTTATTTGCGTATATCAAATACTCAAAAAATTATGGTTGAAGAAAAAGCCCCCTGGATTACTGCTGATATGGAAAAAATTCCTACAGGTGATACTATTCAAAACCCTGACGTATCGTTTACTAATCGGATGTGGACAAGAGGCGGCATACGGCATATTGATTCTTCCCGGAACCCCGATATATTGATCACGAATAACATCGTTATCTCTTCAATACATGAATTTTACGATTTTTCACTTCCTATCATTGAGAAACATACATTTTCAGAGGAAGAATTTGCTGCACAGATCTTAGGTGAAGCTGATGCCGTTAAAGAAGATAGGCATATTCTGGGATTTGTACAAATCGGATTATCACGGCATAAGTTACATGAAAGGATTCATGCAATCGTTCGAAGAAGCATTATTCCCATGGGGATAACAATCATTGCGGGAGGAGTGTGTATTACCTTCTTTCTCACCAAATATATTATTTCTCCAATAAAACACATGGCAAATATCACACTCGACATCGCGAAAGGGAATCTTACCCGCACGGTAGATATTCGTTCTAAAGACGAAATTGGTCAATTATCTATAAATTTTAATCAAATGACCAAGGCCCTGAATACTTCCTACGATGAAAAAGAAAAAATTATGGTACAACTACGGGAACATATTACTAATTTATTTCAAACAAACAAAGAGTTAACGAAAATAAATGAACAATTAAACGATGCACAGGAACGTTTGGTGCGTTCAGAGAAATTGGCTGCCATCGGTAAATTAGCATCGGGCATTGGACATGAACTGCGAAATCCGCTCGGTTGCATTAAAAATGCACTTTTCGTTATAAGAAAGAAAACCCTACCTACCGGGATGTTGCCTGATCCTGATAACCAAAGAATAAACCAATTAATAGAAGTTGTTGAAAAAGAGACTGAACGAAGTATAAAAATTGTGAATGATTTACTAGAATTTTCAAGAACTACAAAACCTACCGTGTCCCCTACAAATATTCATTCTCTTATTGAATCTTCTCTTTCAAGACTTACTATCCCTGAAAAAATTAAACGAACTGTGCGTATAGAAGAACCTCTACCATTAATAGCGGTTGATGCAACTCAAATCGAACAGGTATTTATCAACCTGATTCAAAATGCGTGTGACGCTATGCCTATGGGCGGCCTCTTAACTATTCATGCACAAAAAGAAAACGGTTCTTTAACCGTTACCTTTACCGATACCGGATATGGCATTCCCGATACTATTAAAAATAAGATATTTGACCCTCTTTTTACTACAAAGCCGAAAGGGATGGGATTAGGGTTGGCTATCAGCTTCAATATTATACAAAGACATGGTGGAAATATTGACTTAAAGAGTAAAGAAGGGGAAGGCGCCAGTTTTATTGTTACATTACCTACAGAAAAGGATAGTAGAACAAAAATCCAGACAACAACATACGCTACCTAAAAATCGATGGCAACTATGGCTTTTCTTAAAACTTAATACACAGATACCTGATATGGCATACGAAGTATTGAATAAAATTTGTATCATGCTGGTGGATGATGACCTCTCCGTCCTGCAAACAACTGCAATAATTTTAGAAGAAGAAGGCTATACTATTGTAACTTGCTGTGGAGGAAAAGAGGCTATCGATAAATTGAATGATACGATCTTTACGGTAATACTCGACATCAATATGCCGGATATGTCCGGCCTGGAAGTTTTTGAGATCATGAAATCGAGAAACCAATACCTACCCATCATTTTTCATACAGGTTATGGTGAGAAAGAAAAAAGAACTGATATCCGTAAACATTTTCGGCCACATGCTTATGTGGTTAAGGGGAGCGACCCGGAGCAATTACTCGATACCGTCGCTGGCGCTGTCGAATCGTACAAGAATATCCTGGAAAATGTTACCTTAAATAATGCCCTTAAGGAGCGAAACGCATTAATTGAGGAATTCAACCGTTCCCTGGAAGATAAGGTAAAAAGGCAAGTGGAAGAAATTCAAAGAACAAGCCGCCTGAAAAGGTATGTCTCTCCGCAAATTGCTGACACTATCATCTCGAACGGAAGCGATAAATATCTGATTAGCGCCCGAAAATTGCTGACAATCTGTTTTGCCGATCTAAAAGGTTTTACCGAAGCCAGCGAAAGCATGGAACCAGAGGATACGGTAAACTTATTAAATGAATATTTCGCAGAGATGACCACTATCATTTTCCGGTACGGAGGTACACTTGATAAATTCATGGGAGATGGTATCCTTATTTTTTTTGGTGATCCCATCTACTGTGACGATCATGATGAAAAGGCAGTCAGAATGGCCATCGATATGCGCGATAAAGTACAGGAGTTGCGGAAAAATTGGCTTAAGAATGGCTGCAATATTGATATATGCTTCGGTATAAATACCGGATATGTCACGGTTGGAAATGTCGGATCATCAATCCAAATGAACTACACCGTTATAGGCCACAGGGTTAATATTGCCCACAGACTCCAATTAGAAGCGAAAGCAGGGCAAATCTTGATCACAGCACGTACACTCGCGGGAATAGAAAATCTGGTAGAAACAGAGGAAATAAAAAATGTAAAACTCAAGGGCATTATCAAGCCTATAAATGTATATAATGTAATAAGATACAAAAAGATTCCCTAATCATTTGACCCCTTCGGGGTTGTTCATATCTACAATCATGTCAGCCCTTCGGGCTTGAAGTATCGTAATTAATGATTGAAACCGAACGGCATATATCGGAGAAGAAGCGTGTGCTTGCCTGGCTGTTTGAGAATGGAGAATTCAAAAATCAGGTATTGATATTCAACCGTTTCGATATCACATCTATGAGATTTTTTGATATGTCTTGTTTGGTCTCACACTCAGCTTTAATTTCTTTATGAGAGTTAATCAAATAAGCACGATGCTTATCCCCTTCAATCTCATCCTGATTATTAGCTACAACAAAGTCCGTACCACTCTCTCTCATTGAGGCATATGCCCTTTCAATAAGCTCATCTCCCGATAGACCTACTTCTAACTTAAACCCTATTAAAAGAGTATCTGGCCATACTGATCGTATGAGTTTTATCACCTTTGGTGTTTTTGTTAAATGTATTGTTAGTTTATCCCTGCGAGAAGATAGTTTACCCTCACTATGCTTTTCAGGAATATAATCCAGCACCGCCATAGCATGTATAATAGCATCAAATGACACTCCTTTTAAGCTTTCCTGAATCGTCATTATCAGATCTTCAATTGTCTCAATCTCAATAAGGGTAAGACGGCGAGCATATTCTTTACTCAATAATGCGCTATCGGGGATTATACTTCCCGTTCCATAAATAAAGGTAACTAAAGCATTCCTCTTGAGAGCTTCGGTTGCAATAACCGCTCCCAACTTACCGGTAGATTTATTACTAATATATCTTACAGCATCTATATAGCCTCTCATCGGTCCGGAAGTTATCATGATATTTTTTCCTTCCAAATCACCATATCCTTTATACTTTTCCACCATCGAATCTAACTCTTAATCCCCTTCTGTAGTAGTAACCTGTAAAAACTTCTTTTTTTGTAAGTTTTTCTTTGTATCCTTTGTGTAAAACCTTGTGTGCTTTGTGGTTAAACTCTTTTTGGTTGCAGCTTTGCTGCACGATGTATCTTCCTGTTATTTGCAAAAATTTTCATATGATTCTAATATTTTCTTCAATATATTGCAATAATAAGACACTATAGGATACGAATAAGGGATTGGGTTTTGGTATAGGCAAAGGCAAAGGCGGCGGTGTTGGTGGAGACGGAGGAGAGTGTACTTGTGCTAATGCCCGTAGTAATATCGCATTATTATATAAATTCAGATGTTTAACGTGTATGGGGATATTTTTACTACAAACAGCTACATTATCTCTCAATTGTTCATCACTATTAACTTCCCCCACACAATCCTCTGACTTTACCGGAAGATTATAAGAACTCTCCATTGAAATTTGTGAGGCAACCCATACTGATGTACCATAAGAGGTACATGCAACAAACAGTGAAAGTAAAACTATTCTATTTAAAAATATGTAAAAACCTGATTTGGCAAAGCTAAAAAGTACCTTTCTCATACATTTACCTTTCTTTCTCTAAGCTTTTTATTAAAAAATTAGGATACGTTATTCAAAATGAATGTTGGATTATATTGGTAGTGTTTACAGAGGATAAGCAGTTACCAATTACAAAACAAGCATACACCCTCAGTAATTTACGCAAATACTTAGCCATATCTATCAATTTTGTACCTTCTTTTGAGTAATTATTTTTATAAAAACAAAAAGCCTTACAATTGACATTCAGGAAGTTTTTATGAGGAGAGGTAAAATTTAATTGATTTTTCCGGAGGATAGAGTGATTTACCCGGTAAAAGCATTCAGAAAAGAAAGGAAAAAGGTATACTGGCGCTGGTGTTTTGAAGAAGACCCAGAGAGTCTCTCACAAAGGAGACAAAAGCTGAATAAATTTATTCTGGTGACTGATACAGAGATTCTAAAAGGTATACAAGGGGGCAATCTTCTGTGGAGACAAACTTTAAATGGGCTAAGAATCCCGCGGCAGCAGCCCCATATGCATCAACCTAACCGCTACCTGGTTTGTTCCCAAACTCTTCCTCATTTACATGAGGACATGGTTTGGGAACTCTGAGAGTGTCACACGATCACAACCATACCCTATTTCCAGCATCTTCTCGTCAAACCGTACGTGAGGTTTTCCCTCATACGGCTTTCCTGTGCTCTTCGCAACAAGGCATATGCACCTATCGGCCTGGATTTGCTTTCGGGTGAACATATCGAATTTGGTAGTCATTGAACAGACCCCATTTTCCGTATATCTCTTCCCTACTCCACTTCCTCCAGCCAAAGCCCTTCAGTTTCTTTCTGCGCATGACAAACCTTCGCACCTTCATCTCCAGGTAATTCCTGACCTTGTTGAAGGTACTAGTACTATTGCCTATCCTGAAGTAA